>JALELH010000060.1 GCA_022768865.1 Spirochaetia bacterium | reverse complement strand
TGGAGGATTAGCTCAGCTGGTACGAGCGTCTGGTTTACACCCAGAATGTCGGGGGTTCGATCCCCTCATCCTCCACCACGGGACATAGCGCAGCTGGTAGCGCATCTGGTTTGGGACCAGAGGGTCGCAGGTTCGAATCCTGTTGTCCCGATAACGACTTCTGTGAATAATGGAAGTCGTTTTTGTTTTTAAAGCAGTTCTTTTGCTAACTGATATAAGGCACATTCCTACGCACCTGCTTGGAATGTGTGTCCCGATAACGACTTCTGTGAATAATGGAAGTCGTTTTTGTTTTTAAAGCAGTTCTTTTGCTAACTGATATAATGCACGACCGCACGCACTTGCATTGACCAAGTTAATTCAAAATGATAATATCACATACCCCTTGGAATTGCGTATGCAGTTCCCATTTCAGACCATAAGGAGAACATACAGATGAGAAAGTATGAACTTATGACAATTTATCCTTTGGAAGAGGATAAATACAAGGCAGGTCTTGAAGCCCTTAAGGCAGACCTTGCAAAATTCGGTGCAGAGATCGAAAAGGAAGAACCATACGGTGACCGTGATCTTACATACGAAGTAAAGAAGCAGAAGCGCGGAAGATTCGTTCTTCTTACAATCAAGGCTAATCCTGCTAAAATTGTTGAAATCACAAACCAGTTTAAGTTTAACAACAACCTCATTAAGCACCTTTTCGTACTTATTGATGACAAAAACGCATAATCTGAAAATCTGGAGTAAGTATGGCAAATTCTGATATTAATTCTGTAATTATTGTTGGACGCCTCACTAGAGATGTTGAATTAAAGTACATGAATAACGGAAATGCTGTTGCTTCTATGTCCATTGCCGTTAACCGCAGCAAGAAGGAAGGAGACCAGTGGGTAAGTGAAGCTCACTTTTTTGATGTTTCCTACTTCGGAAAAGGTGCAGAAGCTGTCAAGCCATATCTTACAAAGGGCAAGCAGATTGCAGTTCAGGGATCTTTAAGGCAGAATCGCTGGGAAAAAGATGGTCAGAAACAGAGCAGGGTTGTTATTGTTGCTGATTCAGTTGAATTGCTTGGCGGCTCTTCTGGTTCTAACGGCGGATATTCAAACAACGCAAATTCTGATTTCAATGGGGGATTTCAGCAGCGTTCAGGATATAATCAGCCTGCAAACCAGGGACATTCAGGCAACATGGGCGGATTCGAAGCAAACGATTCCTTTGGTGGAGATTCTTCGGCATTTAACGAAGATATCCCATTCTAAAATTAACACTCTTATAAGGAGCAAATACTATGGCAGACGAAAAAATGGAAGCTGTAAACGAAAATACAAACGCAACTCAGGAACAGTTGCAGGATTCTGGCCGCGAAGACGAATTCCGCGGTGCACGTGGAAAGGGCAAGGCTTTCTTCCATAAGAAGGTATGCCGCTTCTGCGCAAACAAGGCTAAAATTGACTACAAGGATGCAGACGGACTCCGCCGCTTTACAACAGAACGCGGTAAGATTCTTCCACGCCGCATTACAGGTACTTGTGCTAAGCACCAGAAGCAGGTTGCAGTTGCAATCAAGCGCGCACGTGCAATTTGCCTTCTTCCTTTTGTAGCTGAATAATCAGCCTTTTACAAAAAATATTATTGCAGTTTTGCCGACTCCCGGTAAAACCTGCTTACTTTTCAGGAGCTCGAAATGAAAGTTATTCTTAATGATGACGTTAAACACGTTGGTGAAATGGGTGATGTAAAGAACGTTGCAATGGGTTACTTCCGCAACTATCTTTTCCCACGCGGACTTGCTGTTCCATGTACAGATGAAGCAATGGCTTACTTTGAAACAAAGAAAGAAGAAATTGAAGCACGCAAGGAACAGAAGAGAAAGGATTCTGCAAGCCTTAAAGACAAGCTTGAAGCACTTGAAGTTAAGCTTGAAATGCCTGCTGGAAGCAACGGAAAACTCTTTGGTGCCGTTACAGCTGTTACTGTTATGAACTTCTACGCTCAGAACGGTTTCGAAATTGAACGCAAGAAGATTGAAATCCCTGGCAGCTCAATCAAGACAATCGGTACCTACACAGCTAAAGTTCACCTTTACGAAGGATCTTATGCAGAAGTAAAGATTGTTGTAGCAGGTCAGGTTTCAGAAGAAACAAAGAAGCTTGAAGCTAAGAAGGCTGCTGCAGAAAAGAAAGCTTCAGAAGAAAAAAAGCCTGCTGAAGAACCAAAAGCAGAAGAAAAAGCTGAATAATTTCAGTTAGTTCTGAAAATATGCCCGGAGTATTACTGCTCCGGGTTTTTTATTTTTAAATACGTATAAAGTCATCCTTAATTGAAGAGGCTTGTTTTTTTTTATATAATGTGCCCTTATGGAACTAAAAGACAAAATCCCGCCGCATAACATAGAAGCTGAAAAGGCAACTCTCGGAGCAATTCTGCTTGACTGGGGTGCCGTAAATGAAGTTGTCCAGCATTTAAGGGCAGACAATTTTTACATGACGCAGCATCAGGTTATTTTTGAATCTCTGATGCACCTTTTTTCTGCAGGTGTCCGCGGAGATATACTAACGCTTATTGATGACCTTACAAAGTCCGGAAACCTTGAAAAGGCAGGGGGAGCAGCCTATATTTCAAGCCTTACGGATGTTGTTCCTACTTCTGCAAACATTGACTATTACGCAAACATTGTCCGTGACGAATCCGTGCGCCGCAGCCTGATTTCCCTGTCTCAGGAAATTAAGGCAGAAAGTTTTGATGAAACTAAAGAATGCCGTTCCATTCTTGAAGATACGGAACAGAAGATTTTCCGCCTTAATGACGGCAACCAGACTTCTAAAGTCCTTTCCATGATGGACATTATGCCTGATACAATCAAGATGATTGATACAAGGTATAAAAACAAAAGTGCTTTTTCCGGCATTCCTTCAGGCATTACGGAACTTGACAGCATGACTTCCGGCTTTCAGAACAGTGAAATGATAATCATCGGTGCCCGTCCTTCCATGGGTAAAACGGCTCTTGCACTTTCCATGATGCAGCATATAGCAATAGAACGCCAGATTCCCTGCGGATTTTTCAGCCTTGAAATGTCCGGCCTTCAGATTGGTCAGCGTCTTGTTTCTCAGGTAGCACGGGTTTCAGGTAAAAAAATCAGGAACGGCATGCTTAAGCTTGATGACTTTAAGAAAATCCAGGATGCAGCAGGTCTGATTTATAATTCTCCCCTGCATATTGTTGATGTGCCTAACATGAAGCTTCTTGATTTACGCGCCATGGCACGCCGCATGAAGGTAAACCAGAAAGTTCAGATTATTTTCATTGACTATATCGGACTTATTACTTCAGAAAACCCTGAGCAGGCCATGTTTGAACAGCAGTCTGCCATTTCCAAATCTTTGAAAGCCCTTGCCCGCGAACTTGATATTCCTGTCGTTGTCCTGTGTCAGGTTGCCCGTGCTGCAGAAGGTGAAGAACCAAACCTGGCACAGTTAAGGGGTTCCGGCTCCATTGAACAGGATGCAGACGTTGTAATGTTCATTCACGGAAACAGGCAGGCAAACAAGGAAAGCAACGAAGGCTACGACCCTGTACAGCAAAGAAAAATCATCGTAGCAAAACAGCGTAACGGCCCTATTGGCGATGTTGAAGTCCAGTTTCTTTCTTCTTACACCAAGTTTGAAAACAAGGCCCGTGAAGATAATTAAAGAAAAATATTTAATTTTTTTTGATGTTTTTCTAAAATTACTATTGACAAAAGTTCTGAGATTGTATATATTCTAATCATCACTTGCCGGCGTAGCTCAGTTGGTAGAGCGGAGGACTGAAAATCCTTATGTCATCAGTTCGATTCTGATCGCTGGCAATTGTTTAAGACCTGTCAAATCTGACAGGTCTTTTTTTATGCACAAACATGTTATTTACTTCTATACTTTTCTTGTTAAACCTGAATTTTTGAAGTATAATTAAGCAATGAAATGGTTAATACTTTCTGATTCTGCGGAATCTTGTAAAACAGTTAAAGAATTCCTTGCATCAAAAAACTGTCAGGTTTCTGTTGCAGAACTTAATTCTGATTATGGTTCAATTGTAAATGAAATAAAAAACGCAAATAATTATCTGATTTGTGATTCAGAAATCCTTGCAAAAAATCCCGTATTTCTTTTCTTTTACGGTTTAATGGCAGAAAAAGGCCAGTATGTTTTTGTTGCCGGAAATAATGCTGAAGAATTAAAATTCCTTTCCGGCTCAGGCAAAAAATTCTTTTACTGCACCAAAGCAGCAGATGTCCTTGATAATATTAAAGACAATTTTAATGAATATTTTGCGGAAGACAAAAAAGCCGCAGCCTTAAAGGAACTTCTTTCCCGCGGACTTCCTTTAAGTGCAGACTGCATGGTTCATTCCATAGAAAGAGACAAAAGTGAAATTGTTGAACTTGTTTATGACGCAGGCCTGGACATAAATTCCTGGACAGAAGACGGTGTGCCTGTCCTTTGTGCCGCAGCCCGCTGTGATAAAATTGAATATGTAGTCTGGCTTTTGGATCACAACGCAGATGTAAATATCATTTCTAAAGACCGCGGATATTCCCCTGTCATGGATGCCGTCTGGAAAAAGAACCTGGATATGGTAAACCTTTTTATTAAGGCAGGTGCAGATTTAAGCATCATGAGCACTGACGGTCAGCCCATACTTGTTCTTGCAGTGGGAAACGGAAACGTAAAAATCGTAGAAGCACTTTTAAAGGCCGGAGCAGACCCTGACGTTAAGGACAGCATGGGCATGAGTGCCAGAAGTTATGCCAGCCTTTTTAAAAACGAAGATTTAATTAAACTGATGAATCAGTATCCGAAAAAAGAGCAGAATTAAAAATGAAAGAAAAAAACAAATTTGTAATTGCCATTACGGGCGGTGGAACCGGAGGTCATATTTACCCTGGCATTGCCGTTGCCGATGAAATAAGGAACCTTACAAAAGACAATAATATTGATTTAAAGATTTACTGGATTGGTTCTTCTAAGGGAATGGATAAAACTTTAGTAGAAAAAAGTTTTGTGTCTGCCGGCGGAAGCATCGATGCTTTTTATGGAATTCCCTGCGGCAAGTTAAGGCGCTATATTTCTTTTCAGAACTTTATAGACCTGTTTAAAATCCTTGCAGGCTTTGTAAAGGCTTTTTTTATCCTTGCAAAAATAAAGCCTGACGTGCTTTTTTCTAAGGGCGGTTTTGTAAGCGTTCCGCCGTGCATGGCAGCATCTGTTTTAAATATTCCCTTCTTTACCCATGAATGTGATTTTACGCCGGGACTTGCAACAAGAATTAACAGCCGCAGGGCAAAGAATATTTTTGTTTCCTACGAAGATACAAAAAAATATTTTTCAGAAGATAAAAAAGCAAAATGCCTTGTAACGGGAAATCCTGTGCGTCCTGTTTTTTATTCGGACCACAGTGCAGAAGGAAAAAAGTTTTTAGGCATTCCAGAAGACAATAAAAAGCCCGTTCTTCTTGTAATAGGCGGAAGCCTTGGTGCATTGCAGATAAACAATCTTGTCCTGGACTGCCTTGAAGACTTAAAGAAGAACTTTATTGTTGTTCATCAGACGGGAAAATCCTTTGCAGAAGAACATCCTGAAGTTATGAACGGCGGAGACCAGAACTATAAGCCCTATGCCTTTATTTATGGCGAGATGGTTTCTGTAATTCAGGCTGCTGAGGTGGTTCTTTCCAGGGCAGGGGCAAATTCCCTGTCTGAATGTGCCGTATGTGCAAAGCCTATGGTTTTGATTCCTTTATGCGGTTCCGGCACGCGCGGAGACCAGGTAGACAATGCCAGGTATTTTGAATCCAAAGGTGCTGCAGTTGTCCTTGCAGGCAATGATGCAACAAAGGAAAAACTGCTTTCAAGTATTATGAAATTTACAGATGAAAACCGCCGTAAACACATGTCTGAAAAATGTGCTGAACTTTACGGAGACAAAAAGCCTGTCAATGTAATTGCTAAAAAAATTATGGAGGAAGCAGGATTATGAACCTTCCTGTAATAGATCTAGTTTTTATTCTTATTATTGTCCTTCTTGCAGTAATTGGCCTTGCAAAAGGTTTCCTTGATGAAGTTTTAGGAAAGGTTATTCCCGTTGCTTCCATCTGGATTGCCTTTTTGTTTTTCGGTTACCTTGTAGCACAGGTGGAATCAAAAGTAAAAATACACCTTGTTGCCATAATATGTTCTTTCCTGATTGTCTTTATTGCAGCATTTATACTGCTTAAAATAGTTCAGCTGGTTTTGAAAAAGCTTTTCAGCGGTTCTATTTTAAAATCTTTGGACCGGTTCCTTGGTTTTGTTTTCGGACTGGTAGAAGGCATTTTTGTTGTCTGCATTATAATCCTTATCCTTAAACTTCAACCATGGTTCAATGTTTCCTCAATATTACACGGAAGCATTTTTGTAAAATTCCTTGCACCTGTTATTTCAATTCCTGTGGAAGCCATAACCAATATGGATATAAACAGGGCAGCATTTATTTTTGCAAAGGGTGTACTAAATGTTTGATAATATTATCTGCCAGAATTCTACGGAACTTTTAAAAGATGATATTTTAAAAAACAGGCTGCCCGGTTCCATTCTTTTTTACGGACCTGCAGCATCGGGCAAGCTTTCCTGTGCTCTGGAAACTGCAAGGGTGTTATCCTGTGAAAAAGAAGGGGAATGGACTTGCACATGCCCAAGCTGCTTAAAGCATAAGGCCCTTGTAAGCCAGAATGTCTTAATCACAGGCAGCGGCAATAAAATACTTGAAATCAATGCGGCAAAAAACACTCTTCTTGTAATGAACATTCAGAATTCACGGCACCTGGAAGCAAGCCGCTATCTTTTTATCCGTGCCGTAAGGAAATTAACTTCAAGATTCAGTCCTGTTTTATGGGAAGGTGAAGATAAGCTTGCTAAGTTTTCACCCCTGCTTGAATCAATCAACGACAACCTGGAACTTATTCAGCCCGGAAAAGTTTTACCTGAAGATTCGGATTTAAGGAAAATCGTAGACTCAATTACTGCGGACTGCCAGAAACTTGAAAGCAGTTTTCTTTACAGTTCTCTGCCTGTTTCCCAGATAAGGAACTTTTCTTCATGGGCACACAGAACTTCTGCCAACTCTGCCAGCGGTAAGAAAATCATCATAATAGAAAATGCAGAGCAGATGCTTGACGGCTCAAAGAATGCACTTTTGAAAATCCTTGAAGAGCCGCCAAAGGATACTGTGTTCATTTTGACTACCACGCAAAAAGGTGCCATGCTTCCGACAATTTTGTCCCGCTTAAGGACCTATAGTTTTATAGAGCGTTCCGTTGCCCAGCAGCAGGATTTAATTCAGCGTGTATTTCATACAACATCATTAAGCGGAAATCAATACCAGACAATAAACGATTTTCTGCAGACATTTCTTCCTGTTACGCCTGAAACCCTTTACGCCCATGCAGAATCTTTCTTCAGCAAAATAGCAGAAGGCCATATTCCTGATGTTCCTTCTCTGGTAACGGCCTGTGCCGGTTTTGAGCCGCGCATTGTGTTTAAAATCTTTCTGCAGGGAATTATTGAAAGCCAGAAAAAACTTCTTTCTAGCGGTGCAGGAGCAGAAACTTCTGCCAGCCTGTTAAACATACTTCGTGAAGCCTGGAACAGCGTTTCCGTTTACAATCAGAATCCGGCGGCTGTTCTTGAAGAACTTACGCGAAGCATCATGCAGCTTAATTTTCTTAATGACGGCATATTGAGGAACCAGAAATGAGTGACTTTGTTGGCAAGGCTTCAGAAAAACTAAAGAAACTTTCGGAAGAACAGGTAGAACGATTAATTGCAAACATTCAGGGAGAAAATGATATTTTTGATTCAATCCTTGAAAGCCTTTCTTCCGGACTTATTGTTGTAGATAAAAACTGGAAGATTATAAAAAGCAACAAATGCGTAAAACGCCTTTTACCGCTGTTTTTCCACTACAAGGAAAAAGATGTAGAACTGTGGAACCTTATAGACAACGATGAAATAAGTTCATTTATAAAAAAAGCAGCAAAAGAAAACCTGTTTAATGTAAGCGATGAATTTTCCATTGTCAATGAAAACTCCGTAACTTTCATTGTCGTAACTGTTCTGCCGCTGGTTAAAAACTCTGACATTGCAGGTTCCATAATTACCATCAGCGACATTACTGCAAAACGCCAGCAGGAAATCCTTCTGCACAGAATGGAAAGCCTGCAGAGCCTTACAAACCTTGCCGCATCTGTTGCACATGAAATTAAAAACCCCCTTGGTGCAATAAGCATTCACATCCAGCTTTTGCAGAAGGCAGTTAAAAAAAGCAGGGCAGGTGACGGTTACCTTCCTGATGAAAAGTTCATGGAAAAATATCTGGATGTTGTAAACGAAGAAATAGACAATTTAAATAGAATCGTCATGGACTTTCTGTTTGCTGTACGTCCTGTAAAAAGCCAGCTGGTCCTTTCCAACCCTGATGATACCATAGGCAAGACACTGGAATTTTTCCGTCCTGAACTTGAAGAAAACAACATCAGCCTGGACCTTAGCCTTTGCAACGAAATCAGAATTCTAATAGATGAAAAACTTCTTCGTGAAGTTATAGTAAACCTTGTGCAGAATGCAAAAGCCGCAGTCCTTTCCAGGGTAGACGAAAGCGGTGCAAGGCTTGCCGTAAAGTCCTTTTTGCGTAAGGATAATTATATATTGACTGTAGCGGACAACGGCTGCGGAATGGATGCAGAAACATGCAATCATGTCTTTGAACCCTATTACACCACAAAGTCCAACGGAACAGGCCTTGGGCTTACTACAGTCTATAAAATAATCAAGGAATTGCGCGGAGACATTTCCGTTACTTCTGAGCTTAACAGGGGGACTGTTTTTACAGTTTCCCTGCCTGTGCCGCAAAAGTCAACCATGCTTCTTGAAAATGCGGGGAGGTAAAAATGAAATTTACACTTCTTATTATCGATGACGAAAAAAACATCCGTGACGGTCTTGCTGCCAATTTTGAAATGGAAGATTACAATGTAAAGACTGCAGCAAGCGGAGAAGAAGGCATTGAACTTATTTCCAAAGGCGACATAGACCTTGTAATTACAGACTTAAGGATGAACGGAATAAGCGGAGAAGAAGTCCTGAAGCACGTAGCAACGGAAACACCTGGAATTCCTGTCATCATCCTTACAGGCCACGGAAGCATTGATGCCGCCGTTGATGCCATGCGCCACGGTGCCTATGACTTTTTAACAAAGCCGCTAAACCTTGACCAGCTTGGCATGATTGTAAAGCGTGCCCTTGAAAACCGGGAAATAAAGCTTGAACATCAGGAATTTAAAAAGTCTGTTGAATCCAACGAAGCGTTTAAAGACATGATAGGAAAATCTCCTGCCATGCAGAAAATCCAGGAAACAATCAGAAAGGCAGCAGGTTCCAGGGCAAGCGTCCTTATTACAGGAGAAAGCGGCGTAGGTAAGGAAGTTGTAGCCCGTGCAATACATCAGCTTTCTAACCGCCGGGACAAAACCATGATAGACGTCCACTGTGCCGCTTTAAGTGAAACGCTCCTTGAAAGCGAACTTTTCGGTCATGAAAAAGGCGCCTTTACCGGTGCAGACCATCTGCAGAAAGGAAGGTTTGAGCGTGCCCACGGCAGTACTATTTTCCTTGATGAAATAGGAGAAATAAACCAGAGCACCCAGATAAAGATTCTGCGCGTCCTTGCAGAAAGAAAGTTTGAACGTGTAGGCGGCGAACAGACCATAAATGTAGACGTCCGTGTTATTTCTGCTACAAACAAAAACCTGGAAGAAGAAATAAAGGCAGGCAGATTCAGGGAAGACCTTTACTACAGGCTTAATGTAATCCATATCCATGTGCCGCCTCTAAGGGAAAGAAAAAGCGACCTTCCCCTGCTTATTTCATCTTTCCTTGACACCTTTAATAAAGAAAACGGCAAAAGCATAAAGGGCTTTGACAATAAGGCAAAGGCAGCCATGAACAGATACGACTGGCCGGGAAACATCCGCGAGCTGCGCAACTGCATAGAAAGTGCCGTCGTCATGTGCATCGGAGATGAAATAACCCTTGATGACCTGCCGCCAAACATTGCCATGAACAGCGGAGAAGAAAACATACAGATACCCTTTGGCACTACGCTTGAAGAAGCAGAAAGAATCGTAATAGAACAGAACCTTGCGGCAAACAAAAACAACAAGACTAAAACGGCAGAGATTCTTGCCATAGGACGCAAAACCCTTCAGAGAAAACTTGCAGAGTGGGGTATAGAAGAAGGCGATGCAGCAGAAACAGAGGAATAGCCCATGGAAACAATGTATGACAGGCTTGGAGATCTGCTCAGCCAGACTCTTGAAGCAGGCCATGTAAAATTCGTAAAGCCGCCTCAAGCTGAAGTTTCAGAAGAAAAGAAGGCGGAGAGCAGTAATGCTGCTGATGATAATAAAGATATTAATGCTGAAATTCCCCGCCCTGAACAAAAGCCCAAACCCCATGTTAAGCAAATGTTTAGTTCCGGCCAGGCAGCAGGCAGTCAGTTTAACAAGCCTCAGGCAACAATCATAAAAGCCATGTCGCCTGAACTTGAACGTGCCTGCAGGCTTCTTGCTGTTCCTGTTGGTTCATCTAAAGAAGAAATAAAAAAAGCATACAAAGAAAAACTTCAGTATTATCACCCGGATAAACACGCAGGCAATGCAATCTTAGAAAAAGTTGCCACAGACAAAACACGGCAGGTAATGGAAGCCTACGCCCTTATTCTTAAATACCTTTAAAAATAAAAAGCACAGTTTTATTAAGGAACTTTCTGTGTATTAACACATTCCAGAATAAACCCTGTGCTCTTTTTGTATGTAGGTTCCCCGTTCCTTGTAAACGGGAATTACATTAAA
>JALELH010000053.1 GCA_022768865.1 Spirochaetia bacterium | reverse complement strand
GAATTTGTCCTGCCTTGACCTTAGCACAAATTCGTTATTTTTTCTCCTCCGTGTCTAAATCTGAGGCTTATTATATTTATTAATATTGATAAAGCTAAACAAGTCGCTTTTTCTCATGATTTTGATTTTATTCAAAATAATTATCCTAAGACAAATGAAAACTCACCGTTTGATTATGGTTTTGAACCTTCCATTGAAGATATTTCACAGGGAAAAGCTATTTCTCGATATATTTTACCTAAAATAAAACAAGCATGTTTGTCATATGAAAACAATTTTATTTTATTAAAAGGTAAAACATTAAATGGAAAAACAGCTTTAGCCTATAAAGTATTATTAGAATTAAGTGATTCTATGCCATGTTTTAAATTAAAATCTCTAAGCGGTTTTAATTTAAGAATTGCTATTGAATGTTTAGCTGCAATTAATAAGCATTGTATTATTTTTATTGATAACGTTGCTGAATATATAGATCAAGTTTATCAGCTGCTTGAAAATTGTAAGAATATTACAATCTTAGCAGCGGAGCGTAATTATAGGGTTTTTCATGTAGAGAGTGTACTTGGTGACAATATTATTGAAATTAACGTAGATGAGATAAAGAAAAATGAATCTGAGTATTTAATTGATAAATATCTAAAATTAGGACTACTTCAAAATGATAAGATTATCAAATCCAAAATGTCTATTTTGAATAATAAAACTATTGGTGAACAAGTTTGTTTGATTACAATGAACTTTGTCCCTATAGAGAATAAAATCCCGGAATTTATAAAATTATTTAAGGACGAAAGAACAGAAGACTTATTAACAACGGTTTCAATTGTTTGTCATTGTTATAAAATGGGAATAAATTATTATATTTTATCAAGTTTAGTGCCTGGATATAATATAAATAATCTATTTGAAAACCGAAATGATTTTCCATTTAGTTTGTGTTTTAATTTAAATAATGATAATTACGTCGTTCCACAGAATGAATTATTTATGGACTCTTATTTAAATTATCAAATGTCAAATAATCTTCAAAAATTGAGGACTTTATATATAAATTTAATCAGAAAGTTGTCTGTTTATGTTAATCCAGAGACAAAACGTCTCCGCTCTCCTGAATATCGTTTATTAGGTAGGCTTGTCGATGCAGATACTAATGTTGAATATTTCTTCAAGGGGATGGAAGAAGCTTTTATGAATGCAATTCTTGATTATTGTAAGTGGAATTCTAGATATTGGGAGCAACGAGCTTTAGCAATTCAAGGTAAGAATATTGAGAAAGCTTTACAATATGCACAACAAGCTATTGTTATAGAAACGCATCCTTTTACATATACTACTTACTCGAAAATTTTATTTTCAAAAATGAAGACCGTAGGTAAGAGTGAAAAAACTGATTATTGTGAAAAAGCGCTTTCGGCTGCGTATAACGCATTTGTAGAAGAAGATAAAAGGCATATGTATCCGTCTCTTCATCCACTAATAAATATTATTAATGGAATGGATGTATTCCTAAAAACAAATTCGTTATCAGAGTTGTCTTATACTTTAAGGAAAAAGCTCTCTGCTTCATTGGAAGACTATTCAGTAAAACTTAATAAAAGATTGAATAAAGAGCAATCTGATAAAATAGATAATCTTATTATGTTGTTAAATAAATGATTTTTTGGAAAACTCAAATGGCAAATAATATATTTAATCAAGAAGTAACCATTCCTTATGAATTGCCAGACGGGTGGAAATGGGATAAGGTTTCTTCTGTTGCTGATATTTATACTGGTAATAGTATAAATGAAGAAGTAAAAGCAAAAAAATATGAAGGTAAAAAAGATTGTTTACTTTAAATTATGAAACAAATGTAAGAATCCCTGAAAATGAAGGATTTAAGACGGCTCCTGCAAATACTCCATTGCTTTGTGTTGAAGGAGGAAGTGCAGGACGAAAACTTGGATTTGTAAATCAGACTGTTTGTTTTGGAAATAAACTTTGTGCATTTAATGCTAATAATGCAGACGCAAAATGGATTTACTATATTTTACAAAGCAGTCTTTTTCAAAAGCAATTTGATTCTCTAAAACATGGCTTGATAGGTGGGGTTTCAACAAAATTAGAAATTATGTTATAAATATATACATACATAAGCGTAATCCTTTTTGATTTTTGTGTGGTAACTAAAATTTTAATGGATTACGCTTTTTTTTGTAAATTTAGTTAAAACTCGAAATTCGGACTAAATAGATAAGATTATTTAATCTGAATTAATTTCTTGTTGTGCAGTAGAGATTATCAGCAATTATGAATTTTAAAATATAAACGGACTAAGTACACTCCTTTTTGAAATAAGGTAAAGTTCAAGTTTCTTTCTTTTGGTTCAGATAATTTTCTATCCCTTTAATTTTTCCACAAGTTCAAAAACTAAAGTCACTGGATTCTGTTTTGCTAAAGGTTGGTTGCATTGTTTTACATAAAGCTTTGATGCATTTTTTATAGCTGTATCTGTTTTGCGTTTTAACAGTTCATACATGTTTTCACTGTTTTTAGCATACGGCTGTTTTAATAGTTGAGAAAGTTTATCAAAATAATCAGTACGGTGCATTCCGGTATCATAATAATTAAAATGAAGAAGATACCATAATTCAAAGCATTCAATGGAATATGCACATTTAATTCTGTTTTCTGCAGCAAGTTTTATTGCCCGTTCAAAGTTTTCTTCCGGAAAATCATCTTTATCAAAAACAGCCCATGCTTCAATATATGGCTCTCCATTTTTTTCTGCCTTGTCTCGAAGCTCAATTGCTTTATTGACAACAAAGGTTGTATTATTTCCTGTTCCTTTTACATCAACGGCATCAAAAACTTCCGGTTTTTCAGGAAACTTCTTAAAATATGCCGGTTCTGTTTTTTCGCCTTCACATACAATAAGAATTTTCCTGAGACTGCGTTTCTTTTTGGAGGTTCTGACTAAATCTACACTGCGTAAGCCTCGTGCCATTTATTTCTCCATCTGTATACGGATGATGTCAATATTAGGAATTGCGCCATACTTTCCAGCAAGGTAACTTTTATTGAAAGTAGCATCCTTTCTTACAGGTTCGTCAAAATCCATAAGAGAATAAATTTCAGAAGCTCCGTACTTGTTTTTTTCACAAAGCCAAATCTGGTCTCGGCGGAACATCTTATTTGTCATCAAAGTTACAGACTGACAAGACATTACTAACTGAGCATTGTGCTTATTAAAGACAGGATTATTAAACAACTTTATAATATTTTCAACGATAAGAGGATGCAAAGAAGAATCAAATTCATCAATAAATAATATGCCACCGTTATCAAGAATTGGAAGAATGATTCCTGCGTAATTAAAGAGTTTTCTTGTTCCTAATGATTCTGCATCTTCGGAAAAATACCATAAGTCCTTTTTTGTTTCTCCATCATATAAATTGTGCGCATATAAGATTTGATCTCCCTGTGCATCAGGAAACTTCTTCTTTAAGAATTCCGCAAAATCCGGGTCTGGCATATCGAAATTAACAGGAATACGCTGTTTTTTTAATCCCTGTACCTGGATGTCTGCAAATTGGAGGAATCTGGTTATTCTGTTTAAATCTTCTCCGCGATTGATTCTTTCCATTGTAATAAAAGGAGGAGTATCAATACCAGATGTAACTACAATGCGCTGAAAATAATTGATAATTTTGCCAGTAATTTCTCCATTGTTTTGAGCACAAACAGAAAGATAACTTGCATTATCTCTGACAATTTTAGTGCTGAATGTGTCGGATTCTGGAAAATAGTTTTTATTTGGAGTAATATTTTGTTCAATTCTGTCAAAAAGATTGACTTCTTTTACTTTGTTAACAGCAAATAAATATTCTTCCAATACATGTTTCTGGTCTAGTTTAATTCCATAGCGGTAACGGGTAAAAGTAGAATCTTTATTTTCAAGCATGAATATAATTTCAAAGAAACTTGGTTGTTTTTGTTTATTAATATCCAGCATAAATGGTGTAATTCCTATGGGATCACCTTTTTGACTTTTAGGACCTGACAAAACTGAAAACTGCAAAAATGATGATAATGCCATAAATAGAGTAGATTTTCCGCTTGCATTGGCTCCATAAATCATTGCAGTTTTTAATAAGTTGTATTTATTTACCTTAAAAGAATTTTCTTCTAAAAGATTTTTATCTTTTGAAGATAAGAGTGAAAAAGTTTGCCTTTCTTTGAATGATCTGAAATTTTCAACAGTAAATTCTATAAGCATGGGAATTCTCTTGTATTATATTGTTAATATATAATATTTCGGCTTAAATTTCAAGAAGAATTACGATATTTTCACAAATTTAATATTTATTATTTTATAAATTTAATGTTCAATAAAAAAAATTGTGAAAAACTTTCAAAATTAGGTGTTTACTGACAAAATCAACTCATCCTTTCCTCTCCGGTCAGGTTTTCTGACAGTTGTAACTTCTGCTGTTTGGCCTGTTTTTTGGCTTTGTCTTGGTCATTTATAAAATTTTTGGCTAAGGGCTGAAACTATTGATTTTTTTTATAAATATATTATAATTTTTAATTATGGGTATTACATCACTTGGATTCCTGTTATTTATTGTAGCAGGATTATTTATTTACTATTTATTACCTCATAAATACAAGTGGGTATTTCTGTTGGTGATGAGTTTTATCTTTTATTCTGTGTCTGATATTCGCAATGTAATTTTTATACTTGCGTTTACCTGTTCATCGTATTTCTATTCAAAAATAATTGAATCTAAATTATGTAAAAATACTATACAAATAGGGGGGGTACAGGTAAATCTCTGAACTGACCCCAAATTTTAGGACAGTTTAAGCAACA
>JALELH010000024.1 GCA_022768865.1 Spirochaetia bacterium | reverse complement strand
GTTCCACTTTTCGTGGTGGTGGCGGGCAACTTCAAAAGCCATCTTTTCGTATTCATCGTCGTAAGAGTTTCCGAAAGTTTCCTGTATAATCTTGCCGCCTTTGTCTGCATGGGTCTTCATTATGTCATATTCTTCATCCGTAAGCCTGCCCGACTTTTGCAAGATGGCATCGGGTATTGCTATCTTGCCGATGTCGTGCATAGGGGAAGCCATCAAAAGATTATTTATAAAAGACGGCGTAAGTTCATCCTTATAAAGGCAGCGCTTTTTAAGTTCTTCTGCAAGGAGCTTAACGTAGGCCGTAGTCCTTTTAATGTGGCCGCCTGTGCTGCCGTCCCGGTTTTCTACCAGGGTGGCAAAGTTCATTACCATTTCTTTATTGTGGGCCTGAAGCTTTGTAAAGAGGGGGTTTTCCATATTCAGGTAAATGCCTATTACAACAAGGGTCGGCGGAATGGACGTTAAAAGGGATTCCGGCAAAAGCCACGCTACAAAAGAAACTGCAATAGACGGAATAATGCATGTTGTAATCGTAATCTTTCTGTGGTGGCCCATGTTCTTCCATCCCACTGCAAGCAGAATAATGGATGCCGCCATGTAGGTTGCAATCATTATAAAACATGTGTAGACAGAAACGCCTTCTGAATAATTCGTAAACTTACCGTAGGCATAATAAATCTGCGGAATAAATGCAATCAAAATGGCAATGTTTATAATGAAAGGAATTGAGAGCAGTACACGGCTTTTTCTTTTTTTAGGAACGCCTACTGTTATGTCCAGAACATACAAAAACATTAAAAAAATGGCGGCGTCCATGCTGCTTAAATAAAGCATATGGAACAAGTTATTCAGTTTAAGCGGAAGGGAATTCAAATGGTTTACAGTGTAAGCCGTAATTCCGTCAAAGGCAATGCAGCTTATGGACGTAAACACAAGCCAGCCGAAAATAGTATCCTTGCATGGAATCTTGTGCTTGCGTTTTTCTATAAAATAAATAAATGCCACATAAAGAACAATGACCATGCAGCCAATCTGAAGCTTGAAATATTGCATAATTAACAGCCCCCGTATAAGAAAAGCTGCTTAAATTATACAACCAGTTTCTGAATTTGACCACATGAATAATATGCTGAATGCCGGGCAATAAAAAAGTATGTCTTTTATAGAATATTAGACGCCTTTCGGCAGAACCAGTCCTGAAAAAAAGGCTTCCGCACTACGTTTGTGCAGATTTTTTTTCATGCCTGAACCTGCCTACGGCGTCTATTTTCAGTAAAAAAATCATACTTCCAATTATTCTATAACCCGACATTCAACATGCTTATTGCTTGACTTCTGCGTCAAATACTTTTATGCGGGCGGCTTCGTGGGTTCCTCCTGCCGTGTTGAATTCCTTTACGCAAACCCATGTTCCGGCTGCTATGTCAGACAGCTTAAGTTTATTAAAACAAGGTATCTTTGCAGGCCTTTTGTTCTTGCCGTCTGCATTGGGCGGACAGTCTGCAGGCACTTCATTTTTCTGGCATTTTACGATTTTTGTCATCGGGTTTACATGGACTGTAAATTCCTTTCCGTTGCTGTCGGCAAGGGTTATGGTCTGTGCCTTAGCATCAGATGCTTTTACAGTGCCCATGATGACTTCTGCCTTTAAGTTTTCATTGTGCCATAATGGCGGCATTTTCATGTGGTTCATGTGGCGGCCAGAATCAAAATCATGTTCCGGAAAGCTGTGGTCGTCAAAGTTTTCTTTCTGATGCTTCGGGTGATTTTTTGCAGTTGCATCTGCAAGGGCAAGTGTTAAAACTGCTGCCATAACAAGAACGGGTTTTCTTAAACTTTTCATACAAAACTCCTGTATAAATTAATTTTCCAGCATTTACCTTATGCTGAACTTAAGGGCTTTTTCAAAACCCTGTGACTATAATCTACATCAGCGGCCTTTTTGTAGCTGTTCTAAAATACGGACTTCATTTTGAATCTATAAATACTGACACAAATCCCTTAGACTTGCTTGCTGCAATCGGTGTAAGCATTGTTGCTTTCTGTTTGTGTGCAGTGCCGGCATATATTTTAGAAAAATGGTTCCCTGTTTTGCTTGGCCGCAAAAAAAGTAATTTACACAGTAAAACTTAAATTTCATAAGGTATTTAAAGCAAATTCATAAGGTAAACGCACCAAATTCATAAGGTAAATGCATCAATTTCATACGTATGAATGCACCCATTTCATACGTATAAACGTACTCATTTCATACGTATGAAATTACCCCTGTCATACGTATGAAATTACCCCTGTCATACGTATGAAATTACCCCTGTCATACGTATGAAATTACCCACGGCAAAAGCATTGCTATTTAGATATTTTAATAATTCTTAACTTTTGCCGCACCAATTGCATTAGCAATTGGTGTAAAGGCTCTTTAGAAATGCAATTCTTGCATAGGTTGCTTAGGAATATATGCTTCATTGCGGCTATATAACTGCAAAGCACTAATTTTTGCCTTTAAGCATTTCTGAAATCTTTCTTGCAGTCGGAGTGTCCGCAAGGCCGCCTTTAGAAGTTTCTCGAAGGGCTTCCGGCATGGCGTGGCCTACTCTTTTCATGGCATCAATAACTTCATCGCATGGAATTCTTGAAGCAATGCCTGCCAGTGCCATATCTGCACTTGTAACGGCGTTTACGGCGCCCATTACGTTTCTTTTTATGCACGGAACTTCTACAAGGCCTGCAACAGGATCGCATACAAGTCCAAGAATATTCTTCAGTGCCATGCTTACGGCATGCAATACCTGTTCCTTTGTTCCCCCCTGCAAATAAACAAGCATGCCGGCTGCCATGGCCGATGCAGTTCCTATTTCTGCCTGGCATCCGCCTTCTGCACCTGCAATGCTTGCCCTTTGTGCAATTACCTGTCCTATGCCTGCCGCAACATAAAGTCCTTCTACTATTTTGCCGTCACTTACGCCAAAGCGTTTCTGATATGGAATCAATACGGCAGGAATTACTCCGCAGGAACCTGCCGTAGGGGATGCTACAATACGCCTCATGCATGCATTGGATTCTGCCGTGCACAATGCATAATACATTACGCTTGAAACAAAACTGCCGATTAAGGCTTCTTTTGTCTGCGTGTATTCCTGATACTTCTGTGCGTCTCCGCCGCTTAGGCCGCTGGCAGACTTTAAGTTGCCGTCGTAGTCTGCCGCTGTTTTTTTCATTACCTGCCACAGTTCGTTCATCTTTGCAAGGGATTCTTCCTTTGTTGTTCCGCGCTCTTCAACGTCGTCCTGTAGAATTGTTTCATATAAATTCCTGCCGTTCTGATTTGAACTCTGGCACATTTCTTCCATACTGCAAAACATTTTATTCCCTCACATTTAAATAGGTTACTTTGATTACGCCTTCTACTTTAGAAAGCCACTTTATGGAATCAGCAGGAATTTCCTGGTCCGTTTCTATAATCATTACTGCATAGCCGCCTTTTTTGTTGCGGTAAAGGTTTAAGGTTGCAATGTTTACGGATTTGTGGGCAAGCATGCTTGTTACTTCTGCAACGTGTCCCGGCTGGTCAAGGTTGTGCACGATTAATGTCGGATATTCGCCCGTAAAGTTTGTTTCAATGTCATCTATGCGGTTTATGCAGATGCGGCCACCGCCCAGGCTTGATGCCTGTATCTTTAGTTCCCTGCCGCTTTTGGACTTTAAGTTTAGCTGCACGGAATTAGGATGAACGTCTTCCAGCTGTATTTTGCCTATTTTAAATTCCATTCCCTTTTCTTTGGCAATTTCAAAACTTTTTGGAATGTCCAGGTTATCAGGCTGCATTCCTAAAAGTCCTGCAACAAGGGCTTTGTCTGTTCCGTGCCCTATGCCTGTGTCTGCAAAGGAACCGTGCAAAAGAATTTCTGCAAAGACGGGAGTGTCTCCTAAAAGTTTACGGCTTACGTATCCTATGCGTGCAGCACCTGCCGTGTGAGAACTTGAAGGGCCAACCATTACAGGTCCTAAAATATCAAAAATATTCATTGCTACTTTTGCCTCCGGTAATGCGATTTTAACAGGTCAAATGTCGTAAAATAAATTAATATTTTCAAAAGAATAGACGCCTTACGGCAGAACCAGTCCTGAAAAAAAGGCTGGCTAGAAGCTACGCTGCCAGTGCCGCACTACGTTTGTGCAGATTTTTTTTCATGCCTGAACCTGCCTACGGCGTCTATGCTCAACAAAATTTATACTCTTTCTATTTCTTTTGAAATCCGACATTTGACCTGTTAATATTGTATCGATAATAAGAAAATAAACTATACTGAAAATTACAAGACTAGAGGAAATCAAAACGCACTTGACATTTTTCGGGGGGGGTATAATGGACATAACACTTTTTTATAGAGGAGATTTTTATGAAAAAGATTACTTCAGTTTTGGCTGTTCTTGCACTTTGTGTAAGTTCATTCGTGATGACAGGATGTATTTCTATGAATCCTGTTAGTGATGCTGGTTCGTTCCCTGCTGACGCTTCTACTTATGAAGTTCTGGGTCGTGTTGAAGTTACTGCTTCTGCAACAAAATCTGGCTATTCTAAGCTTTACGCAGCTGCTGTAAAGCAGTATCCAAATGCAGATGATGTTGTAAATGTAAAGGTTGACTTTACAAAGACAAGATTCCTCATTTTTACATCACAGAAATTCACAATGAGCGGAATTGCCATTAACTACAAATAAGTTTTTAGTTAAGAACTAAAACTTAAAAAAGGCTGTCAGAAAGCAACTAATGTCATTCCGAACTAGTTTCGGAATCTGGAAGGTGTTTGTTTTAAGACAGCCTTTTTTATTTTAAAACGATGAATCCATTCCCCCATTGTTTTATGTTTGCAAAAAATATATCATGGCACCATGTATGAAGTTAGAGTAGAAGCAGATTTTGCTGCAGCACATTTTCTAAAGGACTATCACGGCAAGTGCGAAAACCTTCACGGCCACAATTATAAAGTTTATGCCCATGTCAGGGGGAACACTCTTGATGCAGGCGGCATGCTTTTGGACTTTACTGAGCTTAAGGCAAGCCTGCGCAAGACATGCGCCCTTTTAGACCACAAAAACTTAAACGATTTTGACTATTTTAAGCAGAACCCGAGTGCAGAACGCATTGCAACCTTTATTGCAGAAAAAATAATAGAAGACATACCGGCTCTTGCCAAAGAAAAAAAAGACACCGGCGGTGCGTATCTTTACGCTGTCGATGTCTTTGAAACCGACACTTCCCGTGCCAGATATATTTTGTAAGGACTTACATCCTTACAGGAATGTTCAGTTTAGCAAGGTCTGCCTTAATTCCGCCTACAGTGTAGTCACCGGAATGAACCATACTTGCAATAAGTGCCGCATCTGCTTTTCCTTCTGTAAGGACATCTGCCAAATGCTGAACTGTTCCGCCGCCGCCAGATGCAATTACAGGAACTTCAACGTTCCTGCTTATCATGCCCGTAAGGTTAAGTTCGTAGCCGTTGCGTGTACCGTCTGCATCAATTGAATTCAAAACAATTTCACCTGCGCCAAGTTCAACAGCCTTTTTTGCCCATTCCAGTGCATCAAGGTCTGTTGCAACTCTTCCGCCGTTAATGTAAACACGGTATCCGCTTGGCATGGATTCATCCTTTGCAGCATCCATTCCAAGAACAATACACTGGTTCCCGAAAACCCGTGCGCCTTCCTTTATAAGTTCCGGATGCTTTACAGCCTGACTGTTTAAGGAAACTTTTTCTGCACCTGCAAGAATTGTAGAACGTATGTCTTCAAGTGTTCCTATTCCGCCGCCTACGCAGAAAGGAATAAATACCTGGCTTGCAACACGGGCTATCAAATCAAGGATAGGACCACGGCCACGTGCACTTGCCATAATGTCGTAGAATACAAGTTCGTCTACGCCCTGACGGTAATATTCTGCTGCCATTTCTACAGGGTCGCCAATGTCTATGTTGTTCTTAAATTTAACGCCTTTTGTTGTGCGGCCGTCCTTTACATCAAGGCAGACTATTATTCTTTTCTTCAGCATTTTATTCACCTATAGATTTACAAAGTTTTCAAGGATTTTAAGTCCGGCTTTTCCTGACTTTTCCGGATGAAACTGGAATACGGTTAAATTATCTTTTTCTATTATAGAAGGAACTTTTATTCCGTAATTTGCGTAGCCTTTTATTACAGAAGAATCATCAGGCTGAATTACATAGGAATGAACAAAATAAAAGTCGCTGTTGTCTGCAACGCCATTTAAAAGCCTTGAACCGCCGTTGCATATTTCAAGATTGTTCCATCCCATGTGGGGAATTTTTACATTACTGTCCTTGTTTACTAGTTTTGAAAAATGAACTATCTTGCCTGGAATTAAACCAAGGCATTCTGTATTGCCTTCTTCTGAATAGTCAAAAACAATCTGGCTGCCAAGACAGATTCCAATCATTGGTTTTCCGCTTGCATGAAAGTCTTTTAAGAACTTGTCAAATCCAGTTGCCTTAAGCTGTTCCATGGCATAGGCAGCATCCCCTACACCAGGAAAAACAATTTTATCTGCATTTTTTAAGTCTGCAGGATTTTCAGAAAGAACATAGTCGGCCTTTAAGTATTCAAGGGCATGTTCTACGCTTGTAATGTTTCCTGCGTTATAGTCTACGATTCCAATCATGCTAGTAATATAGCAGATTGATTTTAAAATGAAAACAGCACCACTTGTAAAAAGTAGTGCTGTCAAATAACGCCGCTAAAATTTAGCAGAAAAACTGGCTATTATTCAGTTGGTCTCTTCTTAAGCTTCTTTGACTTGATCACTGCCTGACCTTCTCCTACGCTTTGCTCCATCATGGCGCGTACTTTTAATGGAAGACCGAACAATGTGATGAAGCCCTGTGCGTCTTTGTGGTCATAAAGTTCGCCAGTTGTAAACGAAGCAATTGATTCGTTGTAAAGGCTGTATTTAGAACCAGAACCTGCACCGCGGATTGCACCCTTTGTAAGCTTAAGTTTTACCCAGCCTGTGCATGTTTCTTCTGACTTATCAACAAATGCCATCAGAGAATCATACAATGTTGTGAAAACTTTTCCGTCATATATAAGTTCACCAATCTTGATTGCAATCTGCTGCTTGTAGTGATATGTATCACGGTCAAGTGTAAGGTGATTCATCATGCGATGTGCAAAGTAAAGAATTGCTCCACCCGGTGTTTCGTATACACCACGGCTCTTCATGCCTACACAGCGGTTTTCACAGATGTCTACAAGGCCTATGCCATTGCGTCCGCCGATTTTGTTAAGTTCTGTAAGAAGCTTAAGTGCATCCATTTTTTTGCCGTTTACAGCAACCGGGATTCCTTTTTCAAAATCAATCTTAACATATTCGCCTGCAGCAGGTGCTTCTTCAGGAACAACTGTGTTCTTAAGCATGTGCTTGTAGTTTGGTTCGTTTTCTGTCTTTTCAAGTTCAAGGCCTTCATGGCTCAGGTGCCAGATGTTTTCGTCACGGCTGTATGACTGGTCTTTCTTCATTGGAACTTCAAGTCCGCGGTCTTCAAGATACTGGATTTCTGCTTCACGGCTATCCATGTTCCATTTGTCGTCACGCCATGCTGCAATAACTTTAAGATCCGGAGCAAATGCCTTGATTGCAAGTTCAAAACGAACCTGGTCGTTTCCTTTACCTGTTGCACCGTGGCAGATTGCTACGGCACCTTCCTGACGTGCATATTCAACAAGAATCTTTCCGATAAGTGGACGTGCTGTTGAAGTTCCAAGAAGATATTCATCTTCGTAAATTGCATTAGCCTTAAGTGCAGGCCAGATGTATTCTTCAATATATTCCTGACGTGCATCTACAACGTAACATGCAGAAGCTCCAGTCTTGAGGGCACGGCTCTTTATTGCCTTCCAGTTGTCACCCTGACCAACATCGATGCAAACAGCAATAACATCGTAGTCATAATTTTCCTTGAGCCAAGGAATGATTACGGTTGTATCAAGTCCACCTGAATATGCAAGAACAACCTTATCTTTTCCAGACTTTTTAGTTGTCTTCTTTGCAGCAGCCTTAACAGCTGTTTTTGCCTTTGAAACAGTTTCTTTTGCTTTGTCAGCAACTTTTTCTGTAACCTTTGCCATAAAAATGCCTCTCTATATAAAAAGTCTTAACGTGTATATTTATACATTTTTTTGCATAAATATGCAAGTAAATTAATATTGAACCAATTAAAACATCTATTTAATTGCTTTTCTATAAAAACTAAACGCCTTCCGGCAGAACCAGTCCTGAAAAAAAGGCTGGCTAGAAGCTACGCTGCCAGTGCCGCACTTCGTTTGTGCAGATTTTTTTTCATGCCTGAACCTGCCTACGGCGTTTAGTTTCATTTATAACTTAATCAAATATATGTCCTTATTATTTATTCATCCCATTTTACAAAGGCGGCCTGAACCGTAAACATTTTTAATAGTTCTTCCATAGGCCTGTTTCCGCCTGCAGCCATTGTTTGCCGCCTGAATGAACCGTAAACATAGTTTCCGTTCCTTTGACAGCAGCATGTGCAATCATCAATAACTTTAATGTTGTCTTCTGGAATAGAATGTTTTTTTAATACTGCAAGGTTTGCCTTTGTAAGGCTAAGTGAATATTTTTCATTGTTAAGTTTTTCTACGCAATCACTGCTGAAGTTTTTTATAAAATACTCTGCACGCTCTTTTGTAACGCTGTAGCAGCATGAACCAATGTGCGGGCCAATGGCAACACAAATGTCAGAAGGCTTAGATGAATATTTTTTTTCTATCAATGCAATTGCTTCGCCAATAATTCCTGTTCCTTTCCAGCCGGAATGTAAGGCACCAAAAGTTCCGCTGTTTACATCAAAAATAAAAAGCGGCACACAATCTGCAACTGTAACAACAGGAACAAGATTTTTATTTCTTGTAATTATCCCGTCACCCTGTTTTAAATTCAGCTCTGAAGAATCTTCAACATCATAAACTATTTTTGAATGAATAAGTTCAAGGGCAGCCGGTTCTTTATCTTTGCCACATAGATTTTTCAAGAAGGTATTTCTGTTTAGATTGTTTTCATTCCAGCGGAACCTCATGGAACCCATTGAAAAATCTGTCATTCCCCAAAGAGGGCCTTCTGCAAAAGAAGAACCTTTATAAATAAATTTTTCCTGAAGCATTTACTAAACCTTTAAAGAATCAATTTCTTCCAGTGCATTCATTATGTCGTAAGCATATTTTATGCTATGAGAAAACTTAGAAAGCTTTTCGCGGAATTCTACATTATCACGGCCCATGATTTTATTAAGGTTTACAAGTGGTCCATAATAGGCAGTTGAATATTCTCCAAGCATGGCACTTACAAGGTTTTCAAATTTATGTGCAGAATTTAAAAATACTTCCAGAATGTATTGAGCTGATTCTTCAATTTCATTTATGACAACTTTAAGTTTTTCTTTGCTTGCACCTGATTTTGGAGAATTTTCATAGCGTAAAAATTCAGAACCAAATTCTCCGCCTAAAGCAACCTGACTTACAAGAACATCAAGTTTATCCATTACTTCATTGTAGTCAGCAACTAAATCTGTAAATTCGTGACGGTTTTCCTTTATCTGAAAATCACCTTCCAGCGTAATAATGTTAAGAATGCTGGCATATTTCAGGTATTCCTGCTTAAGATAAAAATTTACAAAGCCCAAAGAAAGATCATATCTGAATGGAAATTCATTTTCATATTTTTTCCACGGATGGTAAGGAAATTTCTGAAAGTCATTTAATCCAAAGAAAATCTTAAGCTTTTTCTTTACTTCTTCTTTTTTAAATTCCCTGTTCCACAGACGCCACCGCTGATCAAAAACAATGCGCCATTCTTCCCTTAATTTTGTAAGCCACCCGTCTCCTGGAGAATAAAGGTCAGGCATAAAAAGTGAATTTTCATTGATTATTTTACCAAGTTCACGTAAAGGATATTTATTGGCAAACATAACAACATTGGAAATTTCTACAGAAGCATTTTCAATGACTTTACTTACATCATCCGAAGAAAAACTAAAGTCTGCCATCTTCCACAAATCATTAAGTTCAGAAGTTGCTGCAAAAAGTGCCGGAACAAATTCATCTGTTATTTTGATTTTTGCACAGAGTATTTTAGAAAATTCAGAATATTCAGATTTAAGCAAGGAAAACATACAGCTGCGGTCTTCACCGTTAACTGTAAATTTACTTATCATTACAGGAACGGGAAGCTTGCTGAACATCTTAATCCATTCATAAGACTGGGAAACAGCGTTCATTTTATTTTTTATATCAGCGCTCATAGAAGAAAAAACTTCATCTATTTTGTTAAGAAAAACATTTCTTGCATCCGGGCCCATTGGTTTTGAAACACCATTTTGAAAAGGATCACAGGCTTTTTTTATGCTATCTGTAAATTCAGGAAAAAAGTGAAGGCACAGAAGATAATAGAAAACACCGGCATCAACTTCATTAATCTTTAATGTGTTATTAAAAAAATCCTGAGACATCTGAAGCTGCATAAGTTCTTTATACATTCCGTTACAGATAGTCCTGTGTCTAAAATCAATCAAGCCCGGATATAAAACTTCAATGCGGCGTGCAAGATTGCCGATTACGGCATTGTTGTATACTTCTTCCACGCTTACATTTAAAATAAAAGATTTTACCCAGACTAAAATCTTTTTAAGAAACGGTTCTTTTTTAAACTGAACTTCAAGACCTTTCTTTTTTTCTGCCTGCCTTTCTTTTTCTAACTTTTTGTCTGTCAGGGCAGATTCATTTGGAATCTGAATTTCAATATCAGCAGGATTAACTTTACTTAATAAATCTTTTCTTTCCTTTACTGTCAAATCGGAAGCAAGCCTGTCAAAATTTGATTTATTTTCTCCGGATTTTTTCTTTTCCATATTCATATTTTATGTATTTATTCTTTTAATGTAAAGTTAAAATCAAACCTAAAAAATAATTGAATACAATTATACAGGTTGAATGCCGAAAGCCGGCGAAAGTTATGATAGCCATCGATTTCTAATGAAAATTTACTTTCGCCCTTTCTAAAGAATGAATTTTTATCTTCCGATAAATTCAGTATGGACTTTAACAGTATACTGAAACTTTCCTTAAGTGTTTTAAAAGACTGGAGAATTATTTTTATTGCAATCTTTTCCATCACCTTTATGATGATAAGCAGCTACGTGGTTAAATACAGAAAAAAGCCGCCGCGTCCTAAAAAACAGAAAGTTCAGAAAGCTCCGGCAGCAGAACCAAAGCCGGAACAGACTGAAGCAAAAAAGGAAGGTTAAAACATTATTTAAAATATTAAAGGCTGTCTGTAAAACTTAAGTTTTACAGACAGCCTTTTTTGTTGACCCCGGCGGGGTTCGAACTCGCCACCTGCTGCTTAGGAGGCAGCCGCTCTATCCATAAATGAGCTACGGGATCTTAAAATCAACCTGCCGTTCTTATTAAAAGAATGCAGGTCTTTATATATATGGAAAAGTTAAATTACTTATCCTTTGCACGTTCTACGAAAGTACCTTCACGTGTATCAATAACAATGCGGTCGTCTGTGTTGCAGAACAACGGAACGCGAACTTCAATTCCTGTATCAAGTGTTGCAGGCTTAAGTGACTTTCCTGAAGTATCACCCTTTACGCCTGGTTCACAATATGTAATTGTGCGGACAACCTGTGTTGGAAGATCAATACCAACTGGTTTTCCTTCGTAGTATGTAACCTGAACTTCGTAATCATCATCAGGAGAAATATAACCTGCGTTATCACCAAGGTCATCTCTTCCAAGAAGAACGTCATCGTATGTTTCCTGATCCATAAAGTGGAAATCATCACCATCAATGTAAGAAAGCTTTACTGTCTTTGATTCAAGTTCAACTTCCTGGAACTTGTCTCCTGCATCAATACCAAGATCTTTTGTTCCACCTGTAACGATATTCTTAACGCGAAGATTTACTGTGATACCCTGGCGGCCACCCTTCTGTCCAAGTTTCTTCTGAACGATAAGCGGTTCACCGTCTACGATAAATGCTGAACCTACTCTAATTTCATTTGTAGAAATCATTCTCTATTCCTCTGAATATTTTAAGTTTAGATTGCATTCTATAAGAAAAACTGAATAAAATCAACGGGCAAAAGTATTTGTTCTTAGCTATATAAAGAATTCTTGAAAAGGATTTTATAAATTTATGTTGTTTTTAATTAACAATGCCATTAAAATCTTTACAGGAGAAAATCTTGAAGAAAACATTCAAACAGGCACTGGCACTTTTTGTTTCAATACTGCCATTAACTTTTACTTCCTGCATAAAAAAAGCACCTGAAGCTGTTCCTCAGAATGAAACAGTTGAACAAACAGACAACCCAGCAGATACAATTGAAGAACAGGTTCAGCCGCAAGAGACGTTAGTTCAGGCAAAAGTCCTTTCTCCTAAAACCGGTCTTTATCTTTCAGGAAGGGATGAAAACCTTCATCAGATTTTAAGCCTGCAATACGGTAAAAATATTTCTGTTGTGTTTTTGGATAATGCCCCCGTCCTTCTGGAAGCA
This sequence comes from Spirochaetia bacterium, assembly GCA_022768865.1. GTDB lineage: Bacteria > Spirochaetota > Spirochaetia > Treponematales > Treponemataceae > Treponema_D. The sequence continues at coordinate 91,432 of JALELH010000024.1, read as the reverse complement.
GAAAACAACACCTATATTAAAACAATTTACGATCAGGTAGAATTCTGGATTGAATTAAATTCCATTGCACTTCAATGTAAAAATGCACTTGTGCTGTCAAAAACCAGCCTTTATGCAGACAAGGAGTTTAATCTTCCGACTGATGAAACAAATTCCCCTTTTAGATTTGGGGATTTTGTTTTTGTTTCCACTGCAGCAGACGATAATTCTGATTCTTTTGACAGAATATATTATTATGATAAATCTTCAAAATCTGTAAAATCAGCCTTTATAAAAAAAGGACTTATTTCCACCCGAATAGATGATATTGAAGTTATGGATTGCGTCAGACAGCTAAGAAAAACAAAACGTGCAACACCAAGAAATGAACTTTTCAGAAGGGCTTCTAAATATAAGCCATGCCAGAAAGTTGCGGCAGCACTGGAAGCTGAAAAAACAGAAAAAATAGAAAACAATTATCAGGATGTTTTAAATGCATTGCCCGGTGCAAAATACAAAGTCAATGTACCGGAACTTTTAACGGTAGATCAAAGCAAAGACCCATTTAAATAAAAATTTAAGAATTTTAGTCAAAAAGTGTCATTTTTTTATTTTTTTCATTTATATAATAATAGATGAAAAAAATATATATTTTATTCTTACTTAATTTATTTATCTGGAACTCATTTTGCGAGCCTGTAGAATTTTCCTCTGCCGTGTACTTTACTGTGCCAGCTGGTAAAGACAATAAAACGGTAAAGGATAATTCCAAATTAAAATACAATTATGGACTTAGACTGAATTTTCCATCTGCAACCATAACAGGAAATGCAAAACTTGCTTCAACAGAATTTAAAGACATCGGAACTTACACTTTCAACGATTACATTTCAAAGCAGGAATACACTTATGGAATAAATCAATCTCTTAAAGCAGGCAAAATAAAATTCAATATTTCTGCCGGAACTTTACATTATTCAGGTGCAATTAGCAGACTTAAAAATCCCGCATTTTCATGCCCTGAACCTCTAAAAAAATTTTCTCTTTTTACTCAGGGCATATCTGCACAAATTCCATCCCCAGCTTCAAGTAAAACTCCTGTTTCTTTTGCCGCAAGCATTACACCAGAATCAGAAAGCCATTTACCTTCAATGCAGTTTGCCATACTTAAAACAAAAGAAAAATACGGTGCAGTTTTCAAAAGATTTACCACACCTATAATCCCACAACTAGTTATGGGCTTTACGGCAGGGACATTTTTTCATGAACACACAAAAGAAACAACCTGGTTTATGATAGACCCTTATTATAATGAGGAAGAATTTTTTTCTTCTGAATTCATAACTGCCTTAATGTGGAAGCCATTAAAAATGGCTGCATCTGCAGGTTTATATGAAAATCCATTTGGCGGAAGGCGTGGCTGGATTAAAAATCAAAGTTATTTCTCCTATGGACCTTTTTCTTTTGGCTTGTATTATTTTAATTCTGATGATGATCTCATTACTTCATCAGGAAACAAACCAAGAATAAGACAGCAGATTTTTTTCTCGCCTCAAATACAGTTTCCTGTGGCAAGTGGGATTTTAAACATAGGTTCAACTATAGGCCAGGCTAAAAGAAAAACAAAACAAAGAAAAGCAGAACCATACAACTATTATTATGGAAGGCTTGGAGCCTCTTTTACATCAATGACTTTTACTCTAAAGGGAAAATATTCCATAGATTATTCAACTGAAGATAAGGATAAAAAACAAAGCTATAATTTAAATCTCATAAGCAATTTTTCTTCTTTGCATATGAATACTTCTTATACTTTTTCTATTGACGAAAATAATCTGAAAAAGCATAAGGTTTCAGAATCAGTCTCAATCAAAAAAGGGATTTTAAATAATGTTTCAACATATATTACATGGACAGAAAAAAACACCAGCAACACCATAAACTTAAACACAAGCATAAATTTGTTAAAAAGAAACAGACACCTGCTATTCAGGGGAAAAATCAGTCTTGCCTTAGAAAAAGACTCTTAAAAAATCCTTTAACTTGTTTTGTGCTTTTATGCTCTGGCAAACTGAATGTAAATTCATCCATGCGCTGTTCAAGAAGTTCATCATTAACGGAAAAGACCTTTGTATAAACTTTATATGGAAATGCTTTTTCTTTTGTTGATACAAAGGCAGGAATAACATCTGCACATGTAAGAACTTTTGCAGAAGGAATGCCGCAGGTTATCTGACTTAGGGGATTTTCTGCATCGTCTGCAAGGTAAACAGACTGAATTAAATAACACCCTTTGTTTAAACCATCAAAAAAAAAGGATATTTCCGTTTCCACATGATTTTTATTTGTAGTAACAGAAATATCCTTTATTATCATTATTATATAACTGACTTAGTCAGCAAGTGAAACTGAAATAGAAAGAGAACCTGTAGTTTTTGTTACTTCATTAGTAACAGCAGCTGCAACAGAATCAGAAGAAGCTGCAGCACTTCCGGCAGCAACAGCATTTAAAACAGAAACCGCAACCGTATTACTCTTTCCACCTGCAGAAGACTTTGCAAGTTCTGCCCTAGGAGAAGAAGGACTTCCGCCAGAAACAGAAGCCTGACTTGACTGGCCAGCAGCAACAGGAACGCCTTCTCCGCCAACATCAGCAGTAGAAGCAAAAGCATTTGCATGTCCCTGATCTGCATTTTCTGTACCTTCAGGAGCAGCAGCGGAATCGCCTGTTGCTTCGGCAGTTGCAGAAGCTGCAGCAGATTCATCGGCTTTTGCAGCCGGTGCTTCAGCAGGAGCATCTTCAACAACAGAAGCTGATGAACTTTCAGCTGCACCAAAAGCAACAAGACCTTCAGAAACAGAAAGCTTTCCAGAAGAAGAAACAACAAACGAAGTTCCGCGGACAGAAGCTGTTGCTACAGGAGAACGAACTTTAAACCCTGCGCGTTTTCCGTCTTTTCCGGAAACTTTAGCTGCAAGAGTTCCTGAATCAATGTAAAGCTGTGTTGTATCCTTGTCATTAGTTGAAACAAGATTTTCAATTGTTACGCGTGTAAGAGGTCCAAGAGAAATGCTTGAGTTGCTTACACTAAGAACTGCTTCTGAGCTAAAACCTGTAGAAATCACAGTTCCTTTTTCAACTACATCGCCCTTCTGAAGCGCAACCCACATTCCGGCTTCCTGAATTTCAACCTTGCCTTTTACAGACAAGACAGTTGCCGAAAGAGCATTAACGCTGAATACAGCAAAAGAAACTAAAATAGCTGCAATAAGTTTTTTCATAAAATTCCTCCTTGCATTAAAGGGCTAAAGCAAGACCAAGTGCAAATTCTGTACGGCTTGCATCCTTTTCTTTTCCATTAAAGTGAGTTACAGACAAATTAAGGTTTACATCAGAATACATTTTGTAAACCAATCCGCCTGAAACCTGTAAACCATAATATTCAGCAGAATCATCATCTACAGGCATTTTATAAACCATGTCACCACTTGCCTTAACCACAAGCCTGTCTACAGGAATAATAGAACCATTTACGCCGGCCTTAAATATTCCGCTGTATATAGGTTCATCTTTTGAAAGACATGACGTTACTTTTGAAAATCCCACAAAAGAACCAAAACCGCCTTTCTTTCCGGATGCAAAAATCGTGCTGAATCCAAGAGCAGCATTTTTATATGGAGCAAAATAATTAAGATTAAATTTTCCAAGAAGACCGACTTTATTATCTTCTGCTGCAGTTCCTAAAGTTCCGCATAAAGTATAGAAAACAGAATTTGAAAGGGGCCCCGTAAAACTTACTGTTCCGTAAAAACGTTCATCGTCGTCTTCAAGGTCTCCTGGTCCAGCTACATTAAATACGCCTAAGCCTTCAAAAGAAACTGTCTGATTCAAAAAGAAATACGGGAAAGAAAGACAAACGGAACCTGTCACATAAGGAGCAGTAAAGTCATAAACATCTTTTTCGTCTTCCGGAGCCCAGACTTCGCCCTTACTGGTTAAAACTGAAACATTCTTAACATTCTGAAGGCCGGAATATCCGCCATAAGCAGACAGCTCAACTTTAGAAGAACTGTATTTTACAAAAGCTCCGTCATTAGTCTGAGCAAGGACAATTCCCGTAAGGTCAGAATAAATATAACGTCCTATAGAAAAATCAATGTTCTGTGTCCTGCTGATTTTTTTTGCTGTTGAAAACTTAAACAAAGTGCAGTCAAGAACAATATTATTGTCTGTATCTGCATTATCCCCAAACTGTTTGTCCAGTTTATGTTCAACAGAGCCTTCAGCAGCAAAATTTGAAACACCATCATTAAACAAAGGAGTTGTAAAAGCTCCTGTAAACTTTTCAGACTGCTTCAAAAGCGGATCTTCAAGCTTTTCGTTATAGTAATCAACTTTTGTAGAATCTGTTACAATGGCAGAAAATTCATAGGCAAAAGCAAGAGGAGATATCAGGCAGAAAGCAGATAATAAAAACTTTTTTGCAATTCTTTTCATTTAATTATTCCCCTTTAACCTGATATTTTCCTATGCAGTCTGTAATAACAGCAAGAAGTCCCCTTCCATCAGGAACATCCATAGGATCTGCAGCAGAAGAAATTACTTCGTCCGCCTTCATTTGCCTGAATGTGTAGCGTGGCGAATTAAAAACTTTAAGCATTAAACTTCCGTCTATTTGCCATGCATAGGCACAAAGCCAGGAAAGACTCTTTAAATTAATGTTGTCATCTGCATTTACTGAATAAGAAACAATGCGTTTTCTTTTCAGAACATTAAGGGCTTCATCAAAACCGTCATTGTCTCCAAGTTCACCACAGGCAGCTGTAACTAAATATGCTGCCTGACCAAAAGTAGCCTTGTCTGCTTTTATGATTTCTGAAACTTTTTCAGAAGACTGGGCAAAAGCAGCAATAGTCAGCATAGAAACAATTGCTAGAACAAATAATTTCTTCACTTTGAACATTCTCCTTTTTATTTTAACCTTTATATATTATAATTCATATTATGGAAAAAATTAAATCAATTTTCAAGAAACACGTCAGCATCATAATATTGATTGCCATATCAATTATATGTTTTACTATCACAAAAATCAACTTATTTGGGAAAATTGACTTTCGTCTTTATGATTTTATGCTTGGCCTTCAGAAAGAAGCTAAAACCGATGACGATATTGTCATTGTAGAAGTTGACAACGATTCCCTTGCTAAAATCGGTGCATGGCCTTGGACCCGAGACATTCTTGGCAATGCACTCATAAGGCTTAAGGAATTTAACTCTAAGCAGGCAGTCTTCGATATTGAATATGTTTCACCGGCAACCAATGCTGTAGAAGAAAATCTTGAAGATAAAATCAATAAGAATTTTGCTTTCGGCCAGCAGGCAATTTCAGAAAACATTACGAATTTTGGAAGCAGCATTTCTAACGGACAAATTTCAAAATCTGATGCTTACAAAGAAAGCGAAAACCTTGCATCAGATATTTCCAACAACATTCTTTATGAAATGATGCGCGATATTACATCTGATTTCAACAAGGATAACGATGACTATTTTGCCCGTGCAGTCCAGTTTTTTGGCAATGCATCCTTAACGGTAAACATCCGTGATATTTCAATAAAAACAGAAGAATCTGAACTTAAATATGTAGAAGACAGATTTCTTTTTAAAGACGTCAATGATCCTTATGGACTTATCCCAAAAGGAAACATTGCTTCAGAAAAAGAAGAAGGCGATGATGCAAACCCGGGATTTGTTCCTGTAATTCATAAAATTGCAACAAGAGGTAACGGCCTTGGTTTTACAAACGTTGTCGTAGACAAGGACGGAACCAGACGCCGTGTTCAGCTTTTATATGAACACAACGGAATGTATGCAGGCCAGCTTTCTTTTGCACCCCTTGTAAAGCTCTGGGACATTCAGTCAATAGAAAGAACTAAAAATGCCTTTATTTTAAAAGGCTTGAAAATTCCTGGAAAAGAAGAACGCACAGACATAACTATTCCTGTTGATAAAAACGGAAGAATGCTTATTAACTGGCTTCATAGGCCTTACGAAGAAAGCTTTGTTCATGTTCCTGCTTATCTCCTGTATAATCTTGACCTAGCAGAAGAACTTATAAACACATGTATTTCCAATGTGCTTAAAGAAAACCTTTCTTTCTTAAGTGCAGATGACGCAGATTATATTATTGGAAACTGCCAGTATTCGGCAGAAGAATATGCTGACATTTTAACTCAGAAAACAAGAATGCTTTTAAAGTGCCGCGGCTATGACAACGAAAATGTTCCTGTCCGTGGTGGACTGACTGATGCAGATTACGAAGAATATTATGGCAGGCGTTCAGAATTCTTCAATAACATGGAAGCATTCGTAAAGGAATTTGATTCAATCCCAGACTGTTTGAATAACAAAGCCCTTGCAGACCTTAAAGACGCTACCCTTCATTTCTTAAGTGACTTTAACTACCTTAAAAATATTTTTAACGGTGCCTTTGTCCTTTTAGGAAACTCCGCTTCATCAAGCACAGATTTAGGCGTTACGCCATTTGCAAAAAGCTACGCAAACCTTGGAACACACGCCAATGTTGCCAACACAATCATTCAGCAGGATTTTATTACAGAAAAATCACCTTTCCTTGGACTTTTCCTTGGGCTTTTTACGGCACTTGTAGTAATCGTCCTTACAAGAAAGACTTCCTACGGAAAGAAAAATATTTTAGGCATAATTTATGTTTTTGCACCTGTAACAGTTCTTTTTGTTATGATGGTTCAGTTCAGGATTTATATTCCTATTGTAAATACGGCAGTTCTTGTTTTCTTAATTTACATTCTTGAAACAATTATGAATTTCAGACTTGTAAACCAGGAAAAGAAGTTTATTACAAACGCGTTCAGCCAGTGTCTTTCTAAAGACGTTGTTGCAGACATTGTAAACGATCCTTCAAGCCTTAAGCTTGGTGGAGACAGCCGTGACATGACAGCCATCTTTACGGACATTCAGAAGTTCTCCGGATTTTCTGAAGTTCTTAATGCTGCAGAACTTGTTGCCCTGCTCAACTACTACCTTACGCCAATGAGCAATCTTATTATGGAAGGAGGCGGAATGGTTGATAAATACGAAGGAGATGCCATTGTTGCTCTGGTAGGTGCTCCTGTAAAGTTTGCAGACCATGCTTCCCGTGCATGCATTGCTGCAATCAAAATGAAGAAATACGAAAAGAAAATGAATGCCATGATTAAAGAATATACGGCACTAGAAGAAGCACCGGAACTGCCGGCAGACTTATTCAGCGCATTTAAGAAAATGACTGCCAATCACCGCGGCATTTTTACACGTATTGGCATTAACTCCGGAGAAATGGTTGCAGGATTCATGGGATCAGACCTTAAGAAAAACTACACCATGATGGGAAACAACGTAAACCTTGCTTCCCGTCTGGAAGGCGTAAACAAGCAATACCGTACGGGCGGAATCCTTATAAGCGAAGCAACTAAAGTTCAGCTTGACGACAGCATTATTGTCCGCTCATTAGACAGGGTTCAGGTTGTAAACGTAAAGACTCCTATGAGGCTATACGAAGTTCTTGATTTTAAGAGTGATGTAACAGAAGACTTCTTAAAATACATTGAGGCCTGGGAAGAAGCCATGAAAGCCTTTGAAAAAGGCGACTATCAGAAAGCCCTTGAAATCTTTAAGGACTGCTCTGCCAAAGCAGAAAATTTTGAAGTATTTGACAGAAATGCGGATAAAAAGGATTCTAAAATCAAGGATAATGTTGCTGAATACTACATTGAACTTATTGAAAAATTCTTTATAAAGGGAACATTCCCAAAACCAGCAGACGACTTTGGCGTTGCCTATAACAACGAAAACCCTGAAGACATGGATCCGTCATGGGTGGGAACAAAGTTTGAAATCAAGGGTACATTTACTTTGCTTCAGAAGTAGAATAAAATATATTGTGGTTGTCCAATAAGTTTAACTGCCAGTGTCATTCCGAACTTGATTCGGAATCTCCCTGCTATACGTAGTATAGACCTTGAAACAAGTTCAGGGTGACAGTTCATTTTGGACAGTTCCAATATATTTAGTATTTGAAATTAACTTTATAGAAGGAAAATAAAAATGCCAGTAAAATTAATCGGAACAATAATTCTTGTAGTTCTTGTTGCAATACTTACAGGATTTAATCTTGCAAATAAATGCACAATATGGTTTTTTCACAACTTTGAAAATATTCCTGTATTTGCCGCACTGCTGACTTCTTTTGTTGCAGGCGTTCTTGTAACTTTGCCCGTTGCCCTATTAGGCCGCAAGAAAAAAGACAGGAAAAATAACGTTCCGGCAGAAACTGAAAAACAAGAAGAAAAGAAATAAAAATCTATGAAGAAAATTATTGCCGCAGCCATACTTTTACTGAGTTCAAGCCTTTTGTTTTCTCAAGCCAAGAAATCTGCAGAAGAAATTAAGAAAAAGGCTCTGGCTCAGGAAACAGTTTTAGACACAATTGATTACCTGAAAAACAATACGGAAAATTCCGCAACAGCTTCTGACAAGCGTGCCATTTTATATTTTACGGCAACTTTACAGGAACAGCTTGGGCTTTATACCGACGCAAGCCTTTCTTATGCAAAGGCAGCAGGAACAGGCGGCGGACAGGCAAAAAACATGCCTAAAGTTTCCACAGAAGAAATTGTAATTGCAGCAGTGCGTTCAAGCCTTTCTTCCGGTGACTGGGAAAAAGCAGAAAGTTACCTTGCCAGTGTCCGCTCTTCAAAAACAGAAAAAATTGCAGCTTTAGTAAACCTTTATACAATATGGTGCCAGTTATGCAAGGTTTCTTCCGTAAAGGAAACAGGAGATTCCATTGCCATGCTGCGTGCCTACAGCAACATGCAGTCAATGAAAACCGTACGTCCACAGGTACTTTTAACTTTATGGTATCTTACGGATGACAAAAACTGTGCAGATATTTTAAAATCCCAGTATCCGGACAGTCCTGAAACATCCATCGTAAAAGGCACAAGCCAGATAATGTGTGTTCCTTTCTGGTATTTTGTTCCAAGAAATGCAGCAGCAAATTCTTCTTTGCCAGCCGCAGATAATACTTTTACAGGTGAACAGGAAAACTTTTCTTCAAAAACTGAAAGCAAAAAAAAGGAACCGCCAAAGAAAATTGATTCAGACATACCTGCAGAAAGTGCTCCCATTTTTCAGAAAAATTCAGAACCTGTAAAACAGGAAACAGTTCCTTTAAGGGCAAAAACACCAGGCAAAAAACAGCAGCTGGGGCTTTTTAAATCAAAGGCAAATGCAGACGACCTTGTACTTAAAGCCCGTGCCAAAAACTTTGATGCCTATGCTTACAGTGAAACAAGGGCAAGCGGCACAACCTACTACATTGTTGTTGTAGATGAAAATCCTTCACAGACAATGGGAAAGATGCTGAAGGAAGCGGGGTTTGATAGCTATCGGGTTGAAAATTGACCTCCGTGTCAATTTTCAACCCACGAGTTTTACTACGTAAAACTCTCAGGGCTATTTTGCTTAACTTTCTGCTACGCCGTCCGTGGCTTTACTGCTAAAAAAACAGCCCTTAAGCTAAGGCTTCACGACTATTGCTTAAGGGCTGCTGATTTTATAAGGCAAAAATAATCTTATTTAACAAATTCTTTCTTTAAGAAATCAAGGTCAAGTTCAGGGTACAGAACATGAGCACCAAGAAGTTTATTAACTCTTGCACGTGCTGCCTGCTTTGTTTCATCGCTGATCACAATCTTACCCTTTGCAGGTTTGCCTTCCTTTGTAACGCCAGGCTTTGTGTTCTTAAGGACAAAGTCAATGATAGAAGCAACTTCTTTCATGTCTTCTTCGTTCATGCCAAGTGTTGTAAGGGCAGGAGTTCCTAAACGTACGCCAGAAGTCCACCATGCACCGTTTTTGTCATAAGGAAGGGCATTGGCATTTGCAGTAATTCCGCATTCAAACATGGCAGCTTCTGCCTGCTTACCTGTAAGACCATAAACTGTAACGTCTGCAAGCATCAGGTGATTGTCTGTTCCACCTGTCTGAAGTGGAATATTGTATGTTTTAAGTGCTTCTGCAAGAGCCTGTGCATTTTTAACAACCTGAACAGCCCATGCCTGATATGCAGGAGTATTTGCTTCCTTAAATGCAATTGCCTTTGCTGCCATAACATGACCAAGAGGACCGCCAAGAACCATCGGGCAGCCTTTGTTTACGTAATCAATGTATTCCTTTTTACAAAGAATCATGGCACCACGAGGACCGCGTAAAGTCTTATGAGTTGTTGTTGTAACAATATCTGCCCATTTTACAGGATCATAGTCACCCTGGAAAACCTTACCTGCAACAAGACCAGCAAAGTGAGCCATGTCAACCATAAGGACTGCACCACACTTGTCTGCAATCTGGCGGAATCTCTTAAAATCAATTTTACGCGGATATGCAGAAAATCCTGTCAAAAGAATCAAAGGCTTAACTTCCATTGCCTGCTTTTCAATGGCATCGTAATCAAGAAGTCCTGTTTCCTTATCAACGCCGTAAGGATGGCTTTCAAACATACGGGCTGAAACATTCATTTTATAGCCGTGTGTCAAATGACCGCCGCAGGAATAGTCAAGGCCCATAAGTTTCTGATTGCCGAACTTTTTGCGGAGAACGTCAAACTGTTCAGCTGTAAGATCATTAAGGGATTTTACGCCAAGTTCTTCAAGTGTAGGAGTTTCAACTTTTGCACTTAAGATTGCCCAGTAAGCAACAAGATTTGTGTCTGCACCGGAATGCGGCTGAACGTAAGCATAATCTGCACCAAAAAGCTTTTCTGCTTCATGAGCTGCAGTATTTTCAACAGCATCAATATTTACGCATCCGCCATAATATCTGTGTTCAGGATAGCCTTCTGCATATTTATCTGTAAGAAGATTTCCCATGGCAGCCTGAACTGAAAGTGAACAGTAGTTTTCTGAAGCAACAAGTTTAAGATGGCTTCTCTGATTTTCAAGTTCATTTACGATGGAAGCAGCAATATCCGGACCAACAGCTGCAACCTGCTGAAGGTTTGCAACATAGGCACACATTGCAGCATTCGGTTTATTGCCGCAAGAAGCAAGATAATTTTCTAATGGTGTAGACATAGTTTACCTCGTTTTATAATAGTTTTAATCATGCTAAAGACTTTTAAGTATTTGTTCAACAGCAAATAACTGTAAAAAAAAGAAATTTAAATTAACCCCTTTATAGCATAAAAAATTTATTTATAATAAATTGAACATATGGAAAATTGCTTTTATGAAAATGGTTTAAAATTTGAATGCAAACGATGCTCCTATTGCTGCGGCAATGGACCTGGCTTTGTTTACCTTTCAAAAACCGATTTAGAAAGATTCTGCAATTATTTTAACCTGAGTCAAAAAAGCTTTATAGAAAAATACTGCAGGTGGGTAACCTATTACGAAGGCAAAAAAGTCCTTGCCTTAATAGAAACAAAAAAACTTGAATGCGTTTTGTGGAACAATGGCTGCACTGCCTATGAAGGACGTCCGCTGCAATGCAGGACATGGCCATTCTGGGACTGGATGGTAAATGAAAAATCTTCCTGGGATGAATGTGCAAAAGACTGCCCTGGCATGAATCATGGCACTGTTCATTCAAAAGAAGAAATAGAAAAGACTGCAAAAGAATATAAAAACAACATTCCCCTTGAATATGAAGAATGGAAAAGCCAGTGCTAATTACCGGAGGACCTAAAGTCCTGACTCTGAAAAGTTTTCAAACCACACAGGTTCTTTTGCATCGGCTCCGTCTGTTCCAATGAATTTATTCATCCATACAATGCCAAGCCATTTTCCTTTTTTAATGCCTGCATTATGGAAGTGCCCTACTTCTTCAAAGCCTAGGGATTTGTGGAATCCTATGCTTGCTTCGTTTGTGTCAACGATAACGGCATAAATATACTGGAAATTCTGCTTCTTTAATGTTTCAGAAAATTTATCATACAGGGCTGTAGCAATGCCGCTGCGGCGCGGTGCATCAGGCGCAAGGACTATAGTCCATTCCACATTCCATTTATAGGCATCATGAGGGCGCAAAGGTTCGCCGCAGCAGTAGCCTAAGATTTTGCCGTCTTCTGCTTCTGCAACAAAAAAAGGATATTTCTTTTTTGTATTGATTATTTTCTGGCGGTAAGATTCAACAGAAGGATTATCAATTGTAAAAGTTACGTTTAAGCCTTCAACATAAGCACCGTAAATATCATGGCAGGCAGCAGCATCTTTTTCTTCTGCAATTCTGATTTTATAATTCATTTTACAATTCTCCTGAAAATCCTTAATGCTGTACATAGTATTAAATAGCATGGTAAATGTCGAGTTATAAAAATAACAAAGGCTTTAAATGACAAAATTAAACAATAAATTTAAAATAAAATCATTCAATTTGTCCAATGCTTTATTTACAATAAATTCAAATATAAGGTATTATAAAATTGGGTGGGATTTATAAATGAACAAAATACTTTCAATATTCAGGAATTTTAATTCCGTTCCTCAGCTTACAGAAGATGCCATGGCATTTATGAATTCCTACTTTTATAAAATCATTCAGGTCAATTTAAAAAAAGATACTTACAAAGAAATTAAAGTTCTGGAAAATGAAAAAAAAACAGACAAGGGCTATTCAAAAAAGTTTTCTGAATGGATTAAGAATTTAGCCATGACCGGAAGCATCCATAAAGAAGATCAGGAAACATACCTTAACTTTCTGAACATTGAAAACATAAAAAAGGTGCTGGCATCAGGACAGAAAAAATGCACTGTAAAATACAGGCGCAATGTAAACGAAACAATGCGCTGGGTAACGCTTGTATTAATTCCTGCAATAAACTACAGCCAGAAAAATCAGTCTGTTTTTCTATATGTATTTGATGTACACGATTCTCTTTGCAAGGAACTTAGCAACACAAGTTTTTTAAACACAATTTCAAATGCAATTACACAAAGTTATCTTTCCTGCGTATACATTAATCTTGAAAAAAACACATCCAGAATAATCCATATTGAGCCTGTATTCAAAAGTCAGTTTAACGAAAATATTTCCATTGATGAAAATATCAACAAGTTAATAAAGAATTTTGTTTTGATTAAGTATCAGACTTCACTTACAGAATTCTGCAATTTTGCAACATTAGATGAACGTCTAAAAAATAAAACTTCCATAAGCTGCGAATACATAGGGGCTAACAACGGACTTATCCGTGCAATTTTTATTCCGGTAAACTATGACAGCAACGGTAAACTAAAAAGCGTTATTTTTGCAAACCGGTATGTAGACACAGAAGTCATAAAGTTAAGAAACAAACTTGAAACAGAAAAAACCCTTGTTGAATGCCTTACAGCCCTTTCAGGAACAGATGATTTTAAAAAGATTTATGAAAGGATTTTAAAAAGCCTTGGTGAATTTTATAATTCAAATACAGTCTGCCTTTTCAGGATTGATTATAAAACTTTAACTTTCAAAGATGAGTTTGAATGGTGCAATGATAATATAAAATCCAGAAAAGACGAACTTCAGGCTCTTCCGTTAGAATTCTTTGCAAGATGGATTGATTTGTTTAATAAAAATCAGATTGTTTATATTTCTGACATAGAACAGGAACTTAACCATAATACAGATGAATACAAAACCCTAAAAAAATACAATGTAACAAAACTAATTGCAGTTCCTTTTTATGATAAAATAAAAAGGGTAACAGGCTTTATGGCTGTTAATGAACCCAAAAAGAATCTGGACACAGACATTGTTGCCCGTTCTGCCGCAACCTACGTAATGGAAGAAAAAATAAAGCAGGATTATACGGAACAGCTTTACATCATGAGCTACACGGACATTATGACAAAAACCCTGAACCGTGCAGCATATATAAGGGACATGAAAAGAATTTGTGATAACAGGGAAACAAGCACAGGCATTCTTTATGCGGATGTAAACGGACTGAAAAACACCAATGACACAAAAGGCCATGAAGCGGGAGATATTCTTATAGATTCTGCAGTTGCCTTATTAAGAAAATATTTCAGCAGAAAAAAGGATTATATCTACAGGCTCGGCGGAGACGAATTTGTTGTCTTAAGCATGGGAATTCCTCAGAAAGAATTTATGACTGTAGTTGAAAACTTAAAAGACTATCTTACTTCAAACTGGATTTTAAGCTGCGGCGGAACATGGTTTCAATACATTATGAACATAGACAACTGCACAAAAGAAGCAGAACAGTCCATGTATAAAAACAAAGCAGACTATTATTCCACAAACCACATTGAAAGAAGACGATAATCAGCGAAAGTTCAAGTTATAAAAATATATACCAAAGTTTTATGTTTATTTTTATCTAATTAGAATTTTATTTGATATCAATTCTCTTTTCTACTATAATAAGTTTCAAAAATTTATCCATTCCAGAGGAAAAAAATGAAAGCTATTGAACTAGAAAAAGCTTACAACCCTAAAGATTTTGAAGACAGAATCTACAATCAGTGGGTTGATTCAGGCTGCTTTAAGCCAGCTTCAGACGAAAAATCACCTTTACACGCATCTTACCTTTCAAAAAGCAAGAACTCAGCAGTTTCAAAATATACAGTCGTCATTCCTCCTCCAAACGTAACAGGCGTTCTTCACATGGGTCACGGATTAAACAATACACTTCAGGACATTGTAGTCCGCTACCACAGAATGAAGGGAGACAACACTCTCTGGATTCCGGGAACAGACCACGCAGGTATTGCAACACAAAACGTTGTAGAACGCCAGCTAAAAAAAGAAGGCCTTACACGCAACGACCTTGGACGCGAAAAATTTATAGAACGCACATGGCAGGTAAAGGAAGCACACCATGCAACAATCGTAAAACAGCAGCGCAAGCTGGGCAACAGCGTAGACTGGGATCGCGAACGCTTTACCTATGACGAAGGACTTTCAAAGGCAGTTCGCGATGTATTCGTTACTCTTTACGAACGCGGCCTTATGTATAAGGGTCAGCGCCTTGTAAACTGGTGTCCTCGCTGCGGAACAGCCCTTGCAGATGATGAAGTTGACCACGAAGACACACAGGGTGCAATGTATCACCTTTACTATGAATACGCAGACGGCAGCGGAAAAATTGAAGTTGCAACAACACGTCCTGAAACATTCTTTGGTGATACAGCAGTTGCCGTAAACCCGACAGATGAACGTTACACAGCCCTTGTAGGCAAAAAATTAAAGCTTCCCCTTACAGGAAAAGAAATCCCGATTATTGCAGACGAATATGTTGATAAAGAATTCGGAACAGGTATGGTAAAGATTACTCCGGCCCACGACCCTAACGACTGGGAAGTTGGAAAACGCCACAATCTTGAAGTAATCAACCTTCTTACGCCAGACGGAAAACTTAACGAAAACGTTCCTGAAAAATACCGCGGACTTAAACCGGAACAGGCACGCAAACTTGTAATAGAAGACCTTACAGAAGCAGGACTTTACAAAGGTGAAGAAAAAATGATTCACTCAGTAGGCCACTGTTACCGCTGTAAAACAGTTGTTGAACCATACCTTTCCTATCAGTGGTTTGTAAAAATGAAGCCAATGGCAGACAAGGCTCTTGCCGCATGGAAAAACGGTGAAATTCAGTTCTTCCCTAAAAAATGGGAAAACACCTACGAACACTGGCTAACAAACATCCGTGACTGGTGTGTAAGCCGCCAGATATGGTGGGGACACAGAATCCCTGCATGGTATTGCCAGGACTGCGGAGAAACAATGGTAAGCCGCGAAGATGTCTGCAAATGTACAAAATGCGGAAGTTCAAACATTAAGCAGGATCCGGATGTTCTTGACACATGGTTCAGCTCATGGCTCTGGCCTTTCTCTACTTTAGGATGGCCACAGGACACAGAAGACCTGAAAAACTTCTATCCGACAACTGCCCTTGTAACAGCCTACGACATTATTTTCTTCTGGGTAAGCCGCATGATTATGGCCGGCCTTGAATTTACAGGAAAAGCTCCTTTCCACGACATTTACATTCACGGTCTTGTCCGCGACAAGCAGGGACGCAAAATGTCAAAATCTTTAGGCAACGGAATTGACCCTCTTGAAATAATTGACATGTATGGTGCAGACGCCCTTAAGTTTACCCTCAGCTACATGTGTGCACAGGGACAGGATGTTCTTGTAGACAAAGACAGCTTTAAAATGGGTTCTAAATTCTGTAACAAAGTATGGAATGCAAGCCGCTACATTTTAGGAAACCTTGAAGGCAGAACACTTATTCCTGTTACAGATGCAGACCTTACGGAACTTGACAAATGGATTTACACAAGACTGGACAACGCCGTAGCAAACGCAACAGACGCTTTTGCAGCATACCGCTACAACGACGGAGCAAGTGCAATCTATGAATATTTCTGGAACGACCTTTGCGACTGGTATGTAGAAGCAACAAAACTTTCTTTCAAGAACGGAGACGAAAAGGAAAAAGACCGTGCAGTATCTGTTCTTTTAAATGTTCTTGAAGAATCATTGCGACTTATGCATCCATACATTCCTTTTGTAACGGAAGAAATATGGTCAAAACTGCCTCTTGCAGAAATAGTAGAAAACCGCAAAAAAGCAGGTGCACAGAAAATCATCACAAACAGTGACTATACAGGTCTTCTTGTAGACGCTCCTTATCCTGAAACAGCAGAAGCAAGAAAGAATGCAGAAGTAAGTGCAAGATTCAGCATTCTTAAGGAACTTATCCGCAACCTTCGCGGACTCAGGACAGAATGCGGAATTGACCCTGCCCTTAAAATAAGCATTGCAATTAAAATAACAGCAGGCACAAATGCAGAAGTAATCAGGGAAAAAACAGACATGATTCAGCTTCTTGCAGGAATCAAGGCAATTGAATTTGTCAGTGAAAATCCTGCAAAAGCAATCGGCACTGTAGGAACTGATTACGAAGCATTCCTTCTTGTTGACGAAAACATCAACATTGAACAGCTTGCAGCAAAGTTTAAGAAAGACATTGACTGGGAAAAAGAAAATGTCCGCCGCAGCCAGAACAAGCTTAACGGAAAGTTTGCAGAACATGCACCGGCAGAACTTGTTCAGGCAGAACGTGATGCCCTTAAAGTTGCAGAAGAAAAGATTCAGAAACTTGAAGGATATTTAAAAAATTTATAAGTCAATTTAATTCTTACGAAAATTGAATTATAATAGTTTGTAGTAAATGTCTGCCTGAAAAGGAATTGCAGCCCCTGGACTTTTTTCAGGATCTGCAATGTATATAGCACATAGATTCCGAAACTAGTTCGGAATGACACTTAACAGGCAGACATTTATAAACTCAGGAGGTTGCAATATGGCAAAATATGAAATGGCTACTGAAAAACCATCCAGAATGGACACAGACAGAATGCTTCAGCTTTCTAACATTTCTTTTGCGCCCTATATTCAGCTTTCTACAATGCTTATCGGCAAGCAGAGGCATGCAGGCGGAAATATGTTCCGTCACCAGATTGATACCATGGGCATTTTAATGGACTACGGCTACATTGACTCTGTTCTTCTGAAGGCAAGCGTAGTTCATGATACAATAGAAGACATTCCAGATTTTGACGAAAACCTTATTTTAAATGCAGATGCAGACGGCAAGGATGTCCTTACTTTAGTCCTTGAAGTTACAAAACGCCAGGGCGAACGTAAAGATGAATTCTTAAAGAGAATCATTACCATGGGCTCGCAAAAAGCAAAGCTCTTGAAATGTGCAGACAGAATCAGCAACATGATAAGCTTAGGTTTTGTTACCGATGCTGCCTTTATTGAACGCTACTGCAACGAAACTGAATTCTATATTCTGCCCATTGCCATTGAAGTTGACTACAACATGTATCAGGAATTAATAAACCTGATTATGACACGCCGTAAATATCTGGAAGAAATTGACTATTACCACATGAACGGCAAATAATCTTAATCTGTTTGCTAAACTTTCAGCGTTAAAAGATATTCTTTCTGTTCTTTTGTTATGCGGAAACTTTCCCTTGCTTTCTGAATGGTTTTATTGTGCACCCATGGACTAAGGCATTTTTCTTCAATTATCTTAATAGCAGCATCCCACTGTTTTGCCAGTGCCGTTGCAAAATACCAGGCAATCATCATATTGATGTAGTATTCATCGCTTTTAATGGCGGCAACAATCTTTAAATATTCTGCGCGGAAATTTTCATTAAGGAAATAACACATAAAGACGCCTATGCCATAACGCACAGTATAGGTCTCATGGCTTTTAATCCACTTTTTTGCAAGAACAAGAGCTTTTTCAGGATTTTTCTTAAACACTTTAGGCCGGCAGGTATCGCATACAGCCCAATTGTCAATATACGGCAGAAATTCATCAAGACGTCTGCTGCATTCTTCAAAATCATTAATCTGCTCTATCAATAAGCAGTGAATGAAATTTTCTTCAAAATATTTATGGGGAACAGAATTAAAAAACTTTTCTATATTAAATTGACCGGCGTCAGAAAAAATATTCTTTGCCATCGCCCTCAACTGAGGCACGCGGACACCAATGATTGTCTTTTCATCAACAGTGGGATTTAACTTCACCTGAAACTTCTTAAAAACCAGATCCTGCTTTTCAAAAAGCATCTGCTGTATTTTAGTCATAAATTTCTCTCCTGTAATAGCAAGTGCTTTCCTAACTATTACTACACCGCCTATACAAGAATTGCGAATGCAATTCTTGGGACGAAAGTTATCTTCACTGCAGCCCATACAGCAAATGCAAAGCATTTGCTGGCACAAAAGTTATTACAGGTACCGGCATCTACTGGAACAAATGCTTTTGTGCAGGCATCTAGGGAAGCAATTGCTTTCGTCCTACTTCTTTGCCACCATTTTAGCCTGAGTGTCAGGATTATACATGGCAAGAACTTCTGAAGCAAAGTTTGCATCAAGTTCACTGCGGTAGTTCTGAATCTGGGAAATATAATTAAGGGTAGTCTGCGGCGTATTATTCTTGCGCACCTTGTTTGCCCCTGCATTATACATGGCAAGTGCAGCAATATCGTTGCCTGCCGTATTCAAGCAAAAGCGCAGGTGTGCAAGACCATAGCGTGCAGAGATTTTAGGATCATAGAAATCAGATTCTTCAAGTTTAGGAAAACTTGTATTGTTCAGCTGGAAAAGCCCTCGGTCAACACTGCCGTTAGTATTCTTGTGCATTGCATTAATCCTGAACTTGCTTTCTGTGTGCGCCAGTGCAAAAGCAAGGGAAAGGGGAATGCTGTATTCATCTGCATACTGAAGGATGGCATCTGAAATTTCCCGGTTGTTAACAACACGGCTGTAATACCATTCAACTGCTGCACGGCTCTGCGGCTGGCGGTAAAGAATAAGGCCTGTATCTTCCTTCTTCTTGTTTTCAATTACAAGTTCCGGATATTCTTCATCAAAAAGATTTTCGTAGGAAACCTTCTGGTCTTCTGCAACATCATAGTATGAAGCAAGCGGAATAACTTCATGATTGCCGTTGTCTTCAGGAATAAAAACTGCAATGCCCACGCAAACGGCAATAAAAAACAAACTGAAAGCAACTGTTCCTGAAACAAGTTTAACAAAATCCTCACGTTCAAAACCCATCGTCTTCCCCCTACATCTTAAAATATAGGTTATTTTGACAAATTTAGCAAAAATGTTCAATAAATTCAGATGGATTTTTTTACCATTTTATGCGGTATTTCGCAAATAAACGCAACTGATGTTAAAATTTTACTATTTTTTCATTACTTTTTGACAAATTCTGGTCCTTTGTAAAATAAATATAGTGCTTGTGTTTTGCACTTAATTCTTCCATAAAATAAGCAGAATCAGCTTCTGAAGGAATTGCAAAACCTATGATATTTTCGCAGTCCTTAATGCGGCGGGCACAATGCTTAAAGCTTGCAACAAGATTTTCTTTCTGTTCTTCTGTCTGGCAGGCGGAATCACACACAGGAACAACAAAACCGTAAGTGCCATTTTCTTCCAGTGCCTTAAACTGTTCCCGTAAATTTGCAAGAAATTCTTCGTTATAGGAATCTTCGTCTAAACCAACTTCCGTCCACTTTACATCATAGGCTTTTATTTTTTCTGAATTAAGTTCTGCTTTTGAACCGTCAAGAAAATACAACTGATTTTTTTCTGAATAAAACTTTGCTTCAATTTTCATAGACAGAATATAACACAATAATTTTTTTTATTAAATGGCATGCAAACAAAAGGTCCTAAAGTCAAAGCAGTTAAGTTTACAATAATAAATTATTATAATATACTTTTAACTAACGTTCATTAAAAATTAGCCTCGCAGGAAGCATCAGCTTCCGAGAAGCTAATTTAATTCGCGTAAGCGAATACGTAAATAAACAAGTTTGTGAAGCAAACTTGAGTTAAAATAAGACACACCATTTGTGTGGCTTATTTTAACCTTAGTTTTTCAGAGGTTAAAAATGGCAGACAAAATCACTGTAGATAAAGTCATCAGGGCGTTTCTGGACGCTTCATTCATGCGTTCCGAAGGAAACACAAGCCTTGCAGACATTGCCAGCATCCTTCATATAAAAAAAGCTTCCCTTTACAATCATTTTGAAAGCCGAGACGACATCGTAGAAAAAACCCTGGATTCCTGTGCAGAATATCTGGGTGCCATAAGTTTTATTCCCGGCGATATAGCAGCAGTTGCCGCAAAATATCCTGCAGAAACAGTTTTAAAAGGCATCGTAAACCGCTACGTTAAAATGCACGAAAAGCAGCCGCTTTTTCAGATTTACACCTGCGTAGAAAGCCTAAAATACTTTAATGCACGCGCAGTAAAAATCATAGAAGGCGAAAATAAAAAGCTTGCTGAACAGACAGTAATAACATTAACTGAACTTAAAAAATCAAAAAAGATTTCCATTGCAGAAGAACAGATACCTGCTGCGGCAAAATGGTTTGTTGCAGGCATTACGGCCTTTCTTTCTGAATACCTTATGAGGCGCAAGCAAGCCGTAATGGCTTTTCCTCAGTCCGGAGACGGCGAACTTTTCCAGCTTGCACCAGACGAAAAAGCCATGGAAAAGCTCAGCGTTTTAATAGAAGATTTCTGCAAATTCATCTAGCACCGGCATTATATCAAGGAAGCCGAAAAATATAAAACAAAACTGCCGAAATTTACCAAACAAAACACTCGAAAAATATAAAACAAAACTGCCGAAATTCATAAAACAAACTTGAGGTTTATATAAAGTTAATCTAAAATATAAACATGGACTATATAACCAGAATCATAGATTCTTTAATAGACAGAAAAACAGATGCATTTGGTGCCATAAACATTGTAGGACCAAAAGGCTGCGGTAAAACAAGGACTGCACGGGAACGCTGTAAAACCATAATAGAATTTCAGGATGAAGAAAAAAGAGACGGTTATATCGCCGTTGCAGAAACATCTCCAAAACTCTTTTTAAGCAATCAAAAACCAATTCTTTTTGATGAATGGCAGGATGCACCCAAAATTTGGGGAACAATCAGAAAAGCATGCGACGACAATCCGGAATCTACAGGACAATTCTTTTTAACAGGTTCAACAAGCAACAAGGTACAAACTCCACACACAGGTACCGGAAGAATTTCTGAAATTACCATGTATCCCATGACGCTTTGGGAAACAGGGGAATCAAACGGCAATATTTCATTTTCAAAGCTTTTTAAAGATGACTATGAAATTGACGGTTCCACTTGCAGCATAAAACTTGAAGACTTATTCTTTTCTGTATGCCGCGGAGGCTGGCCACGATGCCTTGCTTTACCAGATAAGAATTCTCAACTGGAAATTGCAAAGGATTATTATCATAAGATTTGCAATAAAGACATCAGTTCAGTAGATAAGGTAAAACGCAATCCTGAATGGGCAAGAACCATTTTATGGTCTTATGCAAGAAACATGGCCACCCTTGCAAAAAAGAAAAGCATTTATGCAGACATTCAGGCAACCCATAATATATCAGACATGACAATTGCTTCTTATATAGAAGTTTTAGAAAATCTGTATGTATTAAAAGACATCGACGCATGGACACCGCAAATCAGATCCAAAACTGCAATCAGGGCAGCAAAAAAACACATCTTTATAGATCCTTCGATTGGTCTCGCAGCACTGGGAATTTCTCCGGATTATTTTAACAACGACCTGGACTTGTTTGGCCACGTTTTTGAAAACTTAGTGTTAAGGGATTTGTCTGTTATTGCAGAATCACACAACGCAAGAATACTGCATTACAGCGATACAGCCGGACTTGAAGCAGATGCCGTATATCAGATGGAAGACGGAAGGTACGCACTTATAGAAATAAAAACCGGAATGAACAAAATTCCAGAAGCAGAAAAAAATCTTTTAAAATTCAAGTCCCTGATAAAAGCTCACAATGCAGAAGTTTCAGCAAACAAAGACCATCCAGGTGTTTTATACCGGGAACCAAGCTTTCTTGCTGTAATCTGCGCCAATGCCCAGATTGCATACACTACAGAAAATGGCGTAAAAGTTATTCCTGTCGGATGCTTAAAAGATTAGAGTTAAGGTTTAAATAAAACAAAAGAATCCCGGCTTTATGCAGCAAACATACATAAACCAGGATTTACAAAATATTTTATAATCACCAGACAAAGTGGCGTTTTCAACTTCCGCTCATTTGCCCAGATATTCAAGAATCTCCTGAGCGTTTGTGTCGGGCTTTGCTTTTGGCATGACTTTTTCTATTACGCCCTTTTCATCGATTATGAACGTTGAACGGACAGTACCGAAACTTATTTTTCCATACATCTTCTTTTCTGCCCACGCACCAAAAGCTTCTATTACTTTATGTTCCGGGTCGCTTAATAAAATAAAAGGCAGGCTGTATTTATCTGCAAATTTCTGATGAGAAGCCGTGCTGTCCTTGCTTATTCCGATTACGGCAACATCATTATCCTTAAACTTTTCATAACTGGCAGCAAAGGCACATGCCTGCCTTGAACATCCCGGCGTATTGTCCCGCGGATAAAAATATACAACAACTTTCTTACCTGCAAAATCATGCAGGCTTACGCTGTTTCCGTCTTTGTCACTTAAAGTAAAATCCGGTGCTTTCTGCCCTGCCTCTAACATAAAAACCTCCATGGAAAACTGAATATTCCTCTGTTTCTATTATAAACTGAATACTGACTTTTTCAATTTATTCCATGCTGCCTTTTACGAATTCTAAAAAGGCCGTAGCAACGGGGGATAATATCTGGTTTTTCTTCCAGACTAAAATGGTACGGATAGGCAGTTTTGGTTCCAGGGTAAGAAACTTAACGCCTTCAAAAACTTCGTTTCTTTTAAGGGTAAAGGCAATGCCACTTCCCTGGCGCACAAGCTGAATTGAATGGAAAGGCAGGTTTACCGTTGCACTGATTTTTACTTCTTCTGCAAAAGTGCCAAGCCAGGATTTAATTTCCTTTTGAACCAGCAGCCTTGAAGAAATAACCAGCGGCTCTTTTACGCAGTCGGCAGGGGTAATAAACTTAAGCCTAGCAAGGGGACTTTTGCTGTTTACAAACACGCCGAATTCTTCTGCCCTGGGGAATCGCAGGTAATCGTATTTTAAAACTTCTACAGGCTCCGTTAGATGCCCGAAGTCTAAAAGCCCCTGCTCTATTTTTTCTTTAATTGAATCTGCGTTGCCTTCAAAAACCTGAAGTTCGACATCGGGATATTTTTTCTGAAAGCTGCACAAAAGTTTTGCCAGGTCTTCTGAACTTCCGTATTCACCTGCACCTAAAGCTAAAGTGCCTGAAAGATTTTTATGCACGGCAATTTCTTTTTTAGACCTTTCTGCCAGCTCCTGTATTTCACTGGCACGGCGCAAAAACAGGCGCCCTGCATCAGTCAGGGAAATTGAATGATTCTTTCTGTTAAACAATGCAGCACCCACTTCTTCTTCAAGTGCCATAATCTGGCGCGAAAGTGTGGGCTGCGTTATGTGCAGAAGTTCCGCCGCCTTAGTAATGTTTTCTTCCGTTGCAATAACAACAAAATACCTTAAAACACGTAAGTCCATGCTTTAATTTTAGTGCCTAAAACATTTTGTTTCTATACTAATGAAAATTATTAGGGCGAATGTCGAATTTTAGAATAATTAAAAAATAGATTTTAATTTAATGTAAATAGACGCCGTAGGCAGGTTCAGGAATGAAAAAAAATCTGCAGGAGCGAAGCGACGAAGCCTTTTTTCAGGCCTGGTTCTGCCGAGAGGTGTCTATTTTCTTGAAAACTAGTAATTATAAATAACTAGACATTCGCCCTATTACTTTGCAAGCGGCGGATTACTTGAATTGGCACCCATGATTTTATGGGGAACATAAGGTTCTTCAAGGTAAGCAACTTCATCTGCAGAAAGCTTAACTTCCAGGGCCCCGGCTGCATCATCCAAATATGCCGTTTTTGTAGCACCAACAATCGGGCTTGCAACGCCTTTAGCCCAGTGCCATGCAAGTGCCACCTGAGACATTTTGCAATTGTGCTTTTCTGCAAGTTCAGCAACACGCTGAACAATCTGCATGTCCTGTGCTTCAGTGTTGTCATATTTTTTATGAGCAACAACATCTGTCTTAGAACGCAGTGAATCTGAATTCCATGTGCTGCGGCTTAAATGTCCTGCAGCAAGGGGGCTGTATGGCATAAGTGCTACATTCATCTGCTTGCAGATGGGGATAAGTTCACGTTCATCTTCTCTGTAAAGAAGGTTGTAATGGTTTTCCATGGCGCAAAACGGCGTAAGGCTGTTTTCCTTTGCTGCCACCTGCATGTTGTAAAACTGATAGCCATACATGGCAGAAGCACCTATGGCACGCACCTTGCCTGCCTTTACAAGTCCGTCTAAAGCAGTCATGGTTTCTTCTACTGGAGTTTCATAGTCAAAGCGGTGGATAAGATACAGGTCAAGATAATCTGTGCCCAGGCGTTTTAAAGTGCCGTCAATTTCCGTTTCAATGGCTTTTTTAGAAAGATAGCCTTCGTTAAAAAACACTTTGGATGCAATGACAACTTTGTTACGGCTGGTCAGCTTTTTTAGTGCCTTGCCTAAATATTCTTCACTTGTACCGGCAGAATAGCAGTTGGCAGTATCAAAGAAATTGATTCCCAGATCAAGGGCGTGGCCAATTACCTTTTCGCTGTCCTGTTCATTTAAAGTCCAGTCGTGCATGGTTCCTGCCTTGCCAAGGCTCATGCAGCCAATGCAGATTTTTGAAACTTCAATACCAGAGTTACCGAGTTTTGCGTATTCCATTTGTGCCTCCTTAGAAAACTATCAGGACGAATATCACATTATAAATAAACTTATTTTTAACTCGCTATTCGCCCTGCTAATAACTATAATGCCACACGGCGCAATTGTAAAATGCTTTGTTTTAATTGTAAGCATCTTTGTATTTTTGCTGACCCTGGTGTTTTTTTCTAACACTAAGAATTTATCTATAACCCGGCATTCGACCTATTGATAATTATCATATTTATATAGAATATATTCATCAAAACAAAAGGCAGGAATACTTATGGACATTGAATACACGGAAGCAGCAAAAGAAGACATAGAAGAACTTGTGCGCATGCGCCTTGCCTACATACAGGACGACTTTAAAAACGTCAGCGCAGAAGACATGGAAAACATGAAAAACCGCCTGCCGGACTACTTTAACCGCACCCTCGGCAAAAGCCTGGTAGCATACATTGCAAAAGCAGGCAGCCGCATAGTTGCCACCGCATTCCTTAACATAATAGAAATGCCTGCCAACCCCAACGTAAAGACAGTCCTTACGGCAGAAGTCCTAAACGTATTTACGGAAAAGCAAATGCGCGGCCAGGGCATCTGCACCACCCTTATGGCAATGCTTATAGCAGGTGCCAAGGAACGCGGCCTTTCAAGGATTGACCTTAGCGCAACAGACGCCGGCTACCCCGTATACAAAAAGGCAGGCTTTAAAGACAAGGTAAACGGCTACAAGGAAATGCGCCTTGTGCTGCAGCCTAGCTGCTGACGGAATCCCTGCTGTCCGCAACCATAACCGGCGCACTGAAAGAAACAACAGGCGCCTTAAGCTGCTTGCCGTGGGACATGCAGTTTTTAAGCACTATGGAATACATTTTGCCGCATTCAATTGCAGAAGGAACATAAAATTCCAGGGTAGACGGCACGTTGACGCTTATGCTGTTAGGATCAGCCCTAATCCATCGGGATTCTTCCGTTACAGGCTCTTCGTCTACAATAGGAGCAAAGAAAATCCCGGAATTTTCTCCGCAGGTCTTAAGGAGCGACCCCTTAATGCGCACGCCCTTACCGCGGAACAAAACACCGCTCTGGCTATTGTCAAAAGTGTTTGTAATGGAATTGATCTTAGCCCCCCTGTCCGAAAACCTTACGCAATCAACCTTAACCTTAGCAACTTCATCCAGAACTTCCTGTGACGGAGTAAATCCAAGGGTAAACCCAGGGACATCTGTTTTTTTAGGATTTTTGCCCTTTACGCCGCCGTTCACCTTCAGGAAAAGGGTGCCTGCATTAAGCAGGTCAACGGAATTTCCAAGGCGGATTTGCCTTAAAACTTCTTCCATTATAAGGCTGGCCGCATGGTAAATCATGTGTTCTGAAACGCCAACCTGGTTTTCTACAATATTGGCAACAAGGTTTTCAAGAGTCATCCTGTTTTTTTGAACACGCCCGTAAAAACCCTTGTCTGCAGAAAAAGTATTTTCATAAAGCGAAACAGTCCTGCTGCCGCTTGATAATGTAAATTCGTCCATGCTTTCCCCCTGTATTTCAGCTGAATAAAGGCGACCGTGTGCTTACCATAAACCAGTCCATTATCCTGCCATCAACCCTATTATATTGATGACACACTTGCTTGTATAGTAGCATATCATCTATAAAGTTCCTCACAATATGAGGAAGTGTTTCCTCATGGTATGAGGAAGTCTTTCCTCACGATATGAGGAAGTGCTTCCTCACGGTATGAGGAAATCTTTCCTCGCAATATGAGGAAGTGTTTCCTCGCGGCATGAGGAAGTATTTCTTATGATACACACACGGACGCATTGCATGGTATATTATTGACTAAAGTGCATGCCGCACCCGACCGCAGCATGGCAATGCGGGTGCAAGCAATGGGGTGGAAAGGAATAAAAATAGTAATTAATAAATTATTTGGATTTCTTTTTTAAATAGACCGTCTCTGTTACAATAAAACAAAATCTGCTTTAATCCTGCAATTTTTAGCCGGCATTGGGCATTCATTTCCGGGTATTGCTTTACGAATTCCACTTTGTCTGAATAGATTCCTGCAATAAAGGAAATGTAATGGCTTTTAGTCATTTCATGTTCAATCTGAACAAAATATTCATCTTCACTTTTTTCTATTAGAACGGCATGACAGTCATCGCAAGGTTCGGCTTCCTGCGGCTGCAAAAGTAAACCGTGACAGTTTATCACCGCCTGACCAGTTGAATAAATTACATTGCCGCAAACAGGACAAACGTAAAACTTCACTTTTTGCATATTGGCACTGACATTTGCATTTGTAATTTGTTCGCCCATAAACAATTCCGTCATGGAAATACCAAGAACTTTAGCAAGCGGTTCTAAAAACACAATATCAGGATAGCCTTTCCCCGTTTCCCATTTACTAATCGTCTTGTCAGAAACACACAGTTTTTCTGACAGCTGATTTTGCGTCAGTCCCTGTTTTTCCCGTAACGCCTTTATCATGGAACCTGTAATATATTGATTCATTTTATACCTCTTGATTACAGACTACCCGCAAAAATTGTTCTTGTGTACCTATTTATCGTAGAGTTAAGGCAAAATGAAATATTCATCTTAAGAACACGAAGATAAAAAACTTTGGAGAAAGTTTTTCTTAAAATCCCCTACGCCGCCATTCCCAAAGAAAGCAATATTCCGCCGATTATTATGGAACCTATCTGGCCAGAAACATTGGCACTGACGGCGTGCATCAGGATAAAGTTCTGGTCGTCGTCTTCAAGGGCAATTTTCTGCACAACGCGGCTTGCCATGGGGAATGCAGAAATTCCGCAGGCACCAAGCATGGGGTTTATTTTATTCTTCAGGAACAGGTTAAGGAACTTTGCAAAAAGAAGGCCGGCGGCAATGTCGGCCACAAAGGCAAATAGCCCTAGCAAAAGAATGGTTAAAGTCTGAGGGCGGAGGAATGTTTCTGCGCCCATGGTTGCACCGACAGTGATTCCCAAAAGCAAGGTAATAATAGAAGAAAGTTCGTTCTGGGCGCAGGCGGAAAGTTTAGCTAAAACGCCGCATTCCCTTATTAAGTTGCCGAACATCAGAAAGCCGATTAAGGGGGAAGCAACAGGCACAAGAATGCTAACTGCTATTGTTACTAAAACCGGGAAGGCAATGGCAAGCCAGCGCGGGATTTCTTTTTCTCTGCCGGTTGTTCTGATGCAGCGTTCCTTTTTTGTTGTAAGCATTCTGATTACAGGCGGCATTATTACGGGCACAAGGGACATATAGGAATAGGACACCACCGTTATGGCACCCAGCAGGTTTGGTGCAAAGCGGGATGCTACAAAGATTGCCGTAGGTCCGTCTGCTGCTCCTATGGAACCAATGCTCAAGGCTTCCTTAAAGCTGAAGCCGAAAAACTTATGTGCCACAAATGCTGCTGCAAAAATGCCCGTGTGAGCCACTATGCCGAATGCA
Organism: Spirochaetia bacterium; assembly: GCA_022768865.1. Taxonomy (GTDB): domain Bacteria; phylum Spirochaetota; class Spirochaetia; order Treponematales; family Treponemataceae; genus Treponema_D. The sequence goes on along the minus strand of JALELH010000024.1, from coordinate 62,635 downwards.
AGCATCCACGGGCGCGTTAAAAGCGGGCGGAAGTCTATCATGGCACCTACGCCTACAAAGATTAAGAGCGGGAACAGTTCCGTCATTATTCCGCTTTCAAAAAGAACTTTTAGCGGACCTGCCACACCTTCGTTCTGCCATACAAACTGCAGCGGCAGGTTTACAAGAATTGCGCCAAAGCCTATGGGCAAAAGCAGCATGGGTTCGTAGTTCTTTTTGACGGCAAGGAAAATCAGCAGGCCGCCGGTTAAATACATGACAAGGCTCTGCCATGTTAAAGCCATGATTCCCTGTGTAAAGTAAGCTAATGTGTTCATGTTTCCTCCTGTGAATTGAACATAACATCCGCCGTGCTTAACTTAGCAGCCAGCGTGCTTAATTGCATGCAGATCCTGAGCGTCCTCAGGATGACATTAAAAAAAAGACCTTTTGCCAGACTAAGCACAATGTGTTTAGTTTGACAAAAGGTCTTGTTTCTTCAGTTTCTGAAGCCACGCTGCCAGGCTGATAAAGGCCGATTGTTGACATGCGTGAGGGTAACTACTCCCCTTTTGGATTGATTTAAGTATACAGTGGTTTTAGAAATGCTGTCAAGGGTTTATAGACTTTGTGGAAACGAAATAAAATTCCATGCTATAATAAAACCATGATTGAAGAACGCAATTTGCCTATCGGCATTCAGGATTTTGAAAAGCTCCGCAACTTTGACAACGTCTATGTAGACAAGACCCGCCTTATCTGGGATATGGTTAAGACAGGCACGCCTTATTTTTTAAGCCGCCCGCGCAGGTTTGGCAAGAGTCTTTTGCTTTCTACAATCAAGGCATACTTTTTAGGCAAGAAAGAACTTTTTAAAGACCTTGCGATTGAAAAAATTGAAGAAGAACATGCAGCCTTAAAAAACCGCAAGCCATGGCAGGTTTATCCTATAATCCAGTTTGATTTGAATTCAGCAAAATATTCGGAACCCAATGCACTTTCTGTAATTCTTGACAGCAAGCTTTGTGAATATGAAGACCTTTACGGCATTACAGAAAAAGCAAAAAGCCTTTCCCAGCGTTTTGAACGTCTTTTAAAAGCAATTCATGAAAAGACCGGATTTCAGTCAGTAATTTTAGTTGACGAATATGACAAGCCTCTCCTTGAAGTTCTGGATGATGAAGCAGTTTTTGAAGATAACAGGCAGACGTTAAAATCATTTTTCGGGGTTTTAAAATCAGAAGATGCACATATCAGGTTTTCATTTTTAACAGGCGTTACAAAGTTTTCTCAGGTTTCAGTTTTCAGCGATTTGAATAATTTAAAAGACATTTCAATGGATAAAAGATTTTCTACACTCTGCGGTATTTCTGAATCTGAACTGACAGATATTTTTACTCCGGAAATTGAACGGCTTGCAGAATCAAAAAACCTTACTAAAGATGAATGCATTGGAAAATTAAAATCCATGTATGACGGCTACCATTTTTCACAGAATTCTGAAGGTGTCTATAATCCCTTCAGCCTTTTAAATGCTTTTGATTCACAGACTTTTGAATCATTCTGGTTTAAGACAGGTACACCCTCTTTTCTGGTAAAGGCAATGCAGAAGGCAGATTTTGACGTCAAAGAAATGGAAGAGGGAGTTTCAGTCCTTAACGAAGAATTTTCTGAATACCGCTTTAACTATCAGTCAATAATTCCGCTTTTGTATCAGTCGGGCTATCTGACCATAAAAGATTATGACAGCAGTTTTGGAACATACACGCTGACGTTTCCTAATCATGAAGTAAAATACGGCTTTTTGAATTTCCTGATGCCGCTTTCGCTTAATTTTGAAAAAGGTGTAACAGGTGCCTTTTATGTAAAGAAGTTCATAGAAGATTTGAACTCATGCAGCGTTGATGACTTTATGACAAGAATCAAGTCTCTTTTAAGTGCCGTTCCCTATAATGTCTACGGAGAAAAGCAGACGGTAACTGAGCAGACTTTCCAGACCGGAATTTTCCTTATCTTTCAGCTTATGGGGCAATTTGTTCAGGTTGAAATTCAAAGTGCAAAAGGCAGGGCTGACTGCGTCGTAAAAACAAAAAATGCAGTTTATGTTTTTGAATTCAAGCTTAAGGGAACAGCACAGGAAGCCCTGGAACAGATTGAAAGCAAAGATTATGCAATTCCATATTCCGCCGAAAAAGCAGATGGCAAAAAACTAATTAAAATCGGTGTAGGATTTGAAAAAGAAATTCCGGTAATAAAAGAATGGATTGTAAAAGAAATATAAGGTCAAAACAATTCAAAAACAGAGATTAATAGAAAATAAACTTAAATTAGGATAGAATGTAAAAATGAATCCGGCAAAACCTTTTGTAAAATGGGCAGGTGGCAAAACTCAGCTGCTTGAACAGATAAGAAAATATTATCCTTCTCAAATAGAAAAATATTGCGAACCCTTTGTCGGCGGTGGTGCCGTACTTTTTGACATATTAAATCATCATGACGTAAAAGAAGTTTTAATCAACGATATAAATGCAGATTTAATCAATGTCTACGAAGAGATTAAATTGAATTGTGCAGGTTTAATTAAAAAACTCTATTCAATGCAGGATAAATACAAATCACTTTCTGAAGAAGAACGCAAAGAATTCTTTTATGCAAACAGAAGCCGGTTCAATGAATTAAAATTATCAGCTGATTCTAAAACAGAAAAAGCTGCCCTCCTTATTTTTCTAAATAAAACCTGCTTCAACGGACTTTACCGTGTAAATTTAAAAGGTGAATTCAATGTTCCGTTTAACAATGCAAAGAATCCTCTAATCTGCGATGAAGAAAACATAAAAGCATGCTCTAAAGTTTTACAGAAAGTAAAGATGACTGTTGGCGACTATTCTTCTTGCAGGAATTTCATCGATAAAAAAACCTTTGTATATTTTGATCCACCTTACAGACCTTTGTCACAATCATCCGCTTTCACATCTTACAGCTCCAATGGATTCACCGATCAAAATCAGATTGAATTAGGACAGTTTATAAATGAAATTACATTAAAAGGAGCAAAGGTTCTGGCAAGCAATTCCGACCCTAAAAACACAAACGCAAGTGATGATTTTTTTGAAGAAATTTATTCACCATTTATGATAAATCGCATTCATGCAAACAGGATGATAAATTCAGATGCACAAAAGCGTGGAGCAGTAAACGAACTTCTGATTACAAACATTGCAATTTAAGTAATAATGGAGATAGTGTTAAAATGATCAAAAACGGTAAAGGCGGTGGTAATACAAAAACAGGATTAGTTTTTGAAGGCAAAACAGATTTAGCAACCTTTTTAAATAGACAAAAAGATTATAAAGTCATTGATGATATTGTTTATTACAAAGAAGAAGAGGTTGCCCGTATATTCAAGAAGCATAATCTTTATAGATTCTTAAAAGGAAAAGGTGTGGACTGGGAAAAGATACTTTCAAAACAGCTTCTTCCAGATGACAGCATCTTTGTAATTATAAAAAATACTTTATATATTATAGAATGCAAATACCAGCAAAGCCCAGGTTCTGTAGATGAAAAACTTCAAACCTGCGATTTTAAACGTAAACAATACAGAAAATTATTGGCACCTTTAAACATTGACGTTGAGTATATGTATTTACTTTCAGACTGGTTCAGAAATTCAAAATATAAGGATACTTTAGACTATATAATCAGCATGAATTGCTTTTACTATTTTGAATACATTCCATTAGAAAAATTAGGTTTACCAGTACCTGAAACAGGAAATCCTGCCTGATGCTACAGTCTTTCTACAAATCTAAAAACCGCGATTTTACTCTTCTACAAGGCGACTGCACGCAATTATTGCCACAGTTTGAATTTAAGTTTGATATGATTTTTGCAGACCCGCCATATTTTCTTTCTAACGGTGGAATTTCCGTTCAAAGCGGCAAGCAGGTTTCTGTAAACAAAGGCGACTGGGATAAATCTCAGGGGTTTGAAAAAGACAACGAATTCAATTACAAATGGATTTATCTTTGCAGGGATAAATTAAAAGATAACGGCACAATCTGGGTTAGCGGAACCTATCACAACATTTTTTCTGTAGCACAAATGTTAAACCAGCTGGATTTTAAAATCTTAAACTGCGTTACTTGGGTAAAGACAAACCCACCGCCAAATCTTTCTTGCAGATATTTTACTCATTCAACGGAATTTATTTTGTGGGCAAGGAAAAGTAAATCAATTCCCCATTATTATAATTATGAACTGATGAAACAAATCAACGGCGGTAAGCAAATGCGTGATGTTTGGGAGCTGCCAGCCATTTCAAGATGGGAAAAATCCTGCGGCAAGCACCCAACGCAAAAACCTCTGCCACTTTTATCAAGAATTATTTTAGCCTCTACTCAAACAAATGCATGGGTATTAGATCCCTTTACCGGAAGTTCCACTACAGGGATTGCAGCAAGTTTATTAGGACGTCGTTTTTTAGGAATTGAAAGAGAAACTGATTTTCTAGGCATTTCTAAATTACGGCGTGAGGAACTTGAAAACGTTGCAATAAAAAATGACTATAGAAACAGATGCATCAAAAATCCAGAATTACAAAGTTCTTTAATTAATACGCTTGAATTACATGAAGATTCAGATTATTTTGGTGCTGACTTGCCCTTTTAATTTTAGAACTGTAAAGTTACATCAACAATAAGTAACAAAAAAATAATTATCTTTGCCAGCTCCTTTACACAAATTTTACATAAACTTAATCATAACATAATGGCTTTCCTGTAGCCTTGCTGTTATGAAAATTCTTCTGAATAATATTTCCAAATCCTTTAATCAAAAGAAAGTTCTGGACAATATCAGTCTTGAAATTGAAGACAAATCCTTTACAACTCTTTTAGGCTCTTCCGGCTGCGGTAAAACTACCCTGCTAAGAATGATTGCAGGCCTTGAAACACCAGATAGCGGAGAAATATATTTTGATGATAAATGTATTTTCAGCAGCAGGGATAAAATAAATGTTCCAAGCGAAAAGCGAAATTTAAGTTTTGTATTTCAGGACTTTGCATTGTGGCCGCACATGACGGTTTTTGAAAACGTAGCTTTTGGCTTAAAGGCAAAGCATAAAACACAGGGACTTGAAGCAAAAGTTACGGATGCTTTAAAGGCAGTTCATCTTGAAGACTATAAAAAAACTTACCCTAATCAGCTTTCCGGCGGACAGCAGCAGCGTGTGGCTTTTGCCCGTGCCATTGTAAACGAGCCGAAGTGCATTTTGTTTGATGAACCACTTTCTGCTCTGGATGCAATCCTGCGTGAAGAAATGCGGAATGAAATTACAGGCATTGTTTCTGACCTTGGCATTACTTCTGTTTTTGTAACCCATGATCAGGAAGAAGCAATGAGCATGTCCAGCAAAATTGCAGTTATGAACGGCGGTCATGTTCTGCAATACGACAGTCCGGAAAATATTTACAATGCACCGTCTTCTAAGTTTGTGGCAAGTTTTATAGGCAAGTCCAACTGGATTGACGAAGAACACATGTTCCGCCCGGAAAGCATTACCCTTGAAGAATGCGGAAATACAAAAGGCTTTGAAGTTGCCGTAGAAGGAAGCCAGTTTCTTGGAGACAAATATAAGCTGAAGACAAAATATAAAGGCTTTAACTGGACTTGCTTTTCTAAAAAGAATCTGCGTTACGGTTCCAGGGTGAATATTTTTGTTCCCGCAAATGAAATTATCTGCGTAAAGTAAATGAAACTTTTTATAGGAGATAAAAATGAAAAGAAGAGTATCTGTTATTGCCGGTGCAATGGCAATGGTTCTGGCTTGTACATCATGTGCAAGGAAAAATGAAACTGCAGCAAAAGTTTCTGATGCAGAAGAAAAAAAGCTTTCCGGCAAAGTTACTGTTTACATGCCAAGTCCGGCAGGCCTTGCAGACAAAATTGCTGCAGGTTTTACTGCAAAAACAGGCGTTCAGGTAGAACAGTTTCAGGGAACAACAGGAGAAATCTTAGCCCGCCTTGAAGCAGAAAGTTCAAATCCAATTGCTGATGTTGTAATCCTTGCATCATGGTCTGACGGTCTTTCCATGAAAAACAGCGGAAAGTTAATGTCTTACAAGCCACAGGAATCTGGCCGCATCAACAAAAACTGGATTGACGGCGACAATACTTTGTTTGGCTACAGTGCTTCTGCCGTAGGCGTAATTTACAACACAACTGTAATTCCGGAATTAAACGAAGACTGGAACGGATTAACAAAAGAAGAATACAAGGGTCAGCTTGCAATTCCAGACCCTGAAAAATCAGGTGCATGCAAGGACTTTGTTGCGGGCTTTGTGAACAAATACGGCTGGGATGTTTTTGAAGGAATGGCAAAAAACGGAATGACGATTCCTGGAGCCAACAAGGCTGCCCTTTCTGCCGTTACTACTGGAGAAGTAGGAATTCTGGTTGCCGGTGTTGATTACAACGCATATTCATCAATGAAAAAAGGTGAACCGCTCAAGATTTATTATCCTGCCGGCGGAACAGTTGTAAACCCTCGTCCGGCCATGATTTTGAAAACTGCACCAAACTCAGAAAATGCAAAGGCTTTTATTGACTACCTTTTCACCGATGAAGCACAGCAGCTTGTTGCAAAAGCATATCTTCTTCCAGGCCGCAATGACGTTAAATGCGACGGACGCACAAACCTAGAAGACGTTCCGCAGATTGAATGCGACTGGAACAAAATGATGTCTATTGCATCAGAAAGTGCAGCTAAAATTAACAATCTTTGTAAGTAAAACAAGGACATAGAATGAAAAACGCAGAAACTGCCGGTACAATTAAAAATCAAATTATCCTCACTATTTTAACGGTGGCACTTGCTGTTTTAATTCTTTGTCCTGTAGCAATGCTTTTCATCGGTAATAAAAGCTGGAGCGTGCTGGCAGAAAAAGAAAACTTCCAGATGATTCTTAATTCCCTTTATTTAGGAATAAGCGTTGTGATTGTTTCTACTTTGATAGCATTTCCTCTGGCTTTTATTTTTTCAAAAACAACATTTGCAAAATATAAATTTGCAGACGTTGTATTTATGATTCCCTTTATGACGCCGCCTTACATTGCGTCTATGGGATGGATTTTATTCATGCAGAAGCGGGGACTTTTGCAGCAGCTCTTGCCTTTTACAAAAGGATGGGAAAACTGCTTTTTTTCTTTTAAAGGCCTTGTGCTTGTAATGAGCCTGCACGTTTTTCCTTTCATGTATACAATGCTAAAAAATGCCATGCTGAACATTCCCCAGAGTTTAGATGAAGCAGCATCAGTTTTTGGTGCTAAGTTTTTCAGGCGTTTACGGAAAGTGAATATTCCCCTTTTGCTTGGAAACTATGCCATAGCAGCCCTCCTCGTCCTTGTAAAAACTTTGTCTGAATACGGCACGCCTGCTACTTTAGGAAGGCGCATCGGTTTTGATGTTTTTACAATTCAGATCCACAGGTATGCAACAGTAGCTCCGGTTAATTTTGACAAGGCGTCGGCTTTGTCGGCAGTCCTTACATTGATTTGTATTTTTATGTGGGCAATGCAAAACCTTATTACAGAAAAGTCCAGATGGAACCTGGTTGGAACACGCACGGCAAGGACAGGGTATAAAAAGCTGAAATTCCTGCCGTCCTTAATTTGTAAAATCTATATCGTTGTTGTAATTTTCTTTGCAATTATTATTCCCTATTTTTCTATAATTTCTACTTCGCTGATTAAATTGCAGGGCTTTGGCTTAAAAGCAGGCAACTTCAGTTTTATGAACTATGTTATGCTTTTTACAGAAAACCAGAAAGCAATAAAAGCCCTGCTAAACAGTCTTTTTCTTGCGGTTGTTTCTGCAACAATATGTGCAGTTTTAGGAACGCTGATTTGCATTACAATATTCAACTCAAAATCTAAATTAAAAAAAGTTACTGAAGGAATAAGCCTTTTGCCTGAAATGCTTCCGGGCATTGTTCTGGTTTTAGGAATAATGATTTTCTGGAACAGGCTTTATAAAGTGGTTCCACTTTACAACACTATGGGAATTATGGTTCTTGCTTACGTGGTTTTATTTTTGCCCTACACTATTCAATATGTAAATTCATCTTTAAGCCAGATTTCCGGTAATTTAATAAGTGCAGGTAAAGTTTTTGGCGCAAGCAATAGTTTTTTATTCAGAAAGATTACGCTGCCATTGATTATGAGCGGCATTGCAGTGGGCTGGATGATGACTTTTATAATTTCATTCCGTGAACTTGTTACGGCAAGTTTAATTGCGCCTCCTAACGTTCTTGTTGTTTCTACTTTTATTACAAGGGAATTTGAACAGGGCAGCGTTTCAAGCGGAATGGCAATGGCAGTAATCTGCGTGCTTTTTACTACAACGGCATTGCTGGTTTTGAATTATTTTACAAAGAGGAAGAAATAGAAAATGAAAATACATGCAGCAGGCGGTAAAGGTGAACACGGACGCAATTGTTTTTGCATAGACGACGGGCAGAATACATTTTTGCTTGACTGCGGAATTATTGCAGAAGACAGGGAAAATCCAAACCCGCGCTTATCCAAGGATGAAATTGAGCGCCTTAAAGTTATTTTTATTTCTCATTCCCATGCAGATCATTGCGGCGCACTGGAATGGATTTACGCACAGGGTTTTAACGGAGCCGTTGTTGCAACAAAAGAAACCTTCGAAAATATTTCCTTTCAGATTCCCAATAAAATATACCTTGAGCAATGGAACAAACTGCAGAATGAAAACCGTTTTGGCATAAAGATTGAATACGGAAGAAGCGGCCACTGTCTTGGAGGTGTTTCCATAAAGTTAAAGTTTACAGACCAGAAACGCACTGTCTTTTATACAGGTGACTACACTGAACACACTCAGATTTTTAACTGCGACAAAATCAGGAAACAGAAAAGTGATTTTGCCATAGTTGACTGTGCATACGGCGAAAATACTTTTACCTATAAAAAGCAGTGTCATGAAATTATTTTTCATATAAAGAAAGCCTTAAAAAACTGCAAGCCGGTTCTTTTGCCTGTTCCAAAAAACGGCAGAGGCATTGAACTTCTTTATTTTTTAACTGAAAAACTTGGCAGCAAAAAAGTTCAGTTTTATGCGGATGATTTTTTAATGAATCATATTTCGAGCATCAGTTCAAAAACACAGGCTAAATGGTTTTCAAAGACACTGGACAAAATCAAAAAGAATCTTAAGCTTATTCCATCAAATGAAGTTTTTACAAATGCCGTAATTTTTGTAAGTAATCCGCAGTTAAAAGACGGAAAGGCAATTCTTCTTAGTAAAAGAATTTTAATCCAGAACGGAAAAATAATTTTTACAGGCACAGTAGAAAAAGATACTCTGGCACAAAAACTTGTAAATACTCAGAATGCAAGGCAGATTATTTACCCGGTTCATCAGACTAACAAGGGCTATGAAAAACTGTGTGCAAAGAATGAATTTGACCAGGTAATTAAGTTCCACACGCCAGATGACGACTGCCAGGAACGCAACTTCTCTTTTTAAACGCAGTTATGCAGGAATCTTAATAAATTGCAAAAAAAGTTAAAAACTTTTGTAACTACTTTTAACCTGGGTGGTTATATTAGTGAAGATTGATAATGCACAAGCGGTCTTCTCTTCATAATCTCCTTTTTTACTCCCGATAGGTTTCGGGAGTTTTTTTTGCGTTTACCCCTGTTTATATATTGAATAAATACTTAATAAACTTTAGTATGACTAAAGATACTTATTTTGTTCATTTGGGGGTTATTTTATGAACATTATTGAAAAAATCAGTAACTTTTTTGGCAAATTCATGGCTCTTATTGTCCTTGCAGTAACTGTTCTTGCGCTTTTTGTTCCTGTTTCAGGCACATGGATTAAGACAACATGGATTAACTGGCTTCTGATGATCGTTATGTTTGGCATGGGACTTACACTTAAGCTTTCTGATTTTGCAGTTGTCTTTACGCGTCCTCGTGATGTAATTATCGGCTGCGTTGCTCAGTTTACAATCATGCCTCTTCTTGCCTTTGCTTTAGGAAAGATTTTTAATCTTGATGCAGGCCTTCTTGCTGGTGTTGTTCTTGTAGGAACATGTCCGGGCGGAACTTCAAGCAACGTAATTACATATCTTTCAAAAGGTGACGTTCCCCTTTCTGTTGGAATGACAAGCGTAAACACACTTCTGGCTCCACTTCTTACACCGGCAATTACATATTTACTTTTAAAAACTACAGTTGAAGTAAACGTCATGGCAATGTTCATTTCCATTGTAAAAGTTGTAATTATTCCTATTTCTCTTGGATTCATCATCAACAAATTCTTTGGAAAGTTTACACAGAAAATGGTTTCTCTTTTACCTTGTATTTCCGTAATTGCCATCTGTTTAATCGTTGCATGTGTAGTTTCCCACAACAGCGAAAAAATTCTTTCTACAGGTGCAATTATCTTTGCAGTAGTTATCCTTCACAATCTTTTGGGATATGCCTGCGGATTCGGTCTTGGAAAAGTGCTTAGACTTAATGCTGCAAAAACAAAGGCTTTGTCTGTAGAAATCGGCATGCAGAATTCAGGCCTTGCCACATCCCTTGCAGGAACAGCATTCAAGGCTTTATCAATGGCAACAGTTCCTGGAGCCATATTCAGCGTATGGCACAATATTTCAGGCGCCATCCTTGCAAACATTTACAACCGCTGGGTTGAAAAAGAAGCAGAATAAAGTTTAATTAAATCAGATTAAATTAAATGAATTTAAAATCAGGACCTTCATCCGTATCGAAGATCCTGATTGCACTGCTTTCCATGGCAACATTTTCTACAAAGTCTGCAATGTTCAGGCTGTACGGAGAAAGCAAATCTTCAGGATTATAGGAAAGTTCCAGTTCTTCTTCCGTGCCTTCAAAAGAACATCTGCTGAAAGCACCGTTAATTCTGACAATATCATTTACGGCTGCAAAAAGGTGGCTCTTGTTTTTTTCTTCAAACTTCTGTTCAAGGAACAGCAGCTGAAGTTTTTCTATTGCCTTATGCCCTGCCTTTTCTACGTCGAAATCAACTTCAAAAGAACAGTTGTTGCACTGCTGGAATTCTTCAAAGTCTGCAAAAAAACTTGTAGCATTTATCTTTAATGCCTTAAGCACAGAATTAAACCAGGTTACTGCCCTGCCCTGGCTGTAAAAAACCTTGCAGGCAAAAGCCATTCCCCTTGAAAAATCCATATCCTTGGAAGAATACACGCCCGAAGGAACAGGATCCTCATAGGGAACCTTTTCAAGCTGATCAAAATCAATGTGGTTAGGATAAAGAGTTACAGCAAAATCAAGGCGATCCCGAAAAAGTTTAAATGTGTCACCGTCCTGCATTCCCCACGCCATATTGAATCCAAAAACCAGACCTGCATCGTTTAAAACATTTGCCTTGGCAGAATAAAACTTTTTATCAAACAGAAGTGTGCCGTTTTTTTCCGTACCTTCAAGTTCAATTTCTATGGAACAATAGATTTCAGAAAGGGCAGCAACAAGACTTTTATCAATTATCTTCGGATTAATTAAAATGGAAAGGAAAAGATCCGGACAATATTTTTTTATTGCGTCAATAAGCTTTAAAATACCTTCCTTATCAGAAGAAAACTTTACATCATCTATCGTAAGGACAGTAATGCCTTTTTCCTTGAATGTGGGAAGGTTTTTGAAAATTGCATCAATAGAAAAACTGTATTCTTTGCTTTCCATAAACTTCAATTAAAGAATTGCAATATTATTTGCTTCGCATTCCTTAAGCATTTCATCGGACCACAGGCTTACCTGCGTTTCTCCGATGTGTGCCTTTCTAAGGAAGTACATGCAAAGACGAGACTGACCTATTCCACCGCCAAGAGTCTGAACAAGTTCTCCGTTTAAAAGTTTCTTATGGAAAGAAAGTTCAGCACGTTCAGGGCAGCCGCGTTCTTTTAGCTGAGCAACAAGGCTTTCCTTGTTTACGCGGATACCCATAGAAGAAAGTTCCATTGCACAGTTAAGCACAGGATTCCATACCATAAGGTCACCGTTAAGTCCCGGCTTGCCATCGCTGCCCAAAGTAATCCAGTCGTCGTAGTCTGGTGCACGGCCATCGTGGATTGTTCCGTCTGAAAGCTTGCCGCCAATACCAATGATAAAAATTGCACCGTGTTCCTTACAGAATGCAGTTTCCCTTTCTTTTGGAGACATGCCAGGATACATTTTAACTAAATCATCAGCATGAACAAATGTAATTTCTGCAGGAAGGCAAGGCTTAATGTTTTCGTAGCGGTCATAGACAAAGAACTCTGTCTGCTTAAGGACGCGGTATATTTTCTTTACGATTTCCTTCAAGTATTCTACACTGCGGTCTTTTTCTTCTATGCGCATGCACCAGTCCCACTGGTCAACATAAAGGGAATGAAGGTTATCAAGTTCTTCGTCTGCACGGATTGCATTCATGTCTGTGTAAATTCCAAAACCGCTTTCAAGGCCAAGTTCCGTAACCTTTAAACGCTTCCACTTGGCAAGGGAATGAACAATTTCTACCTGAGTTTCATTCATATCCTTTACAGGAAACTTTACAGGACGTTCAACGCCGTTAAGGTCATCATTAAGGCCAGTTCCGCTTTTAACAAAAAGAGGAGCCGTAACGCGTGTAAGGCTTAATTCAGTAGAAAGTGCAAGCTGGAAAAAATCTTTTAATAAAACAATGGCTTTTTCAGTTTCCTTTACGCTGAGTAAAGGCTTATAGTTTTCTGGAACAAATAATTTAGACATAAGTGTAACCCCAAGGATAATAGATAGAAGATATTATCATAAAAAAAATACTTTGTAAAAGAACAGAATTATATTAATTCTGAATTTTACAAAGTAAAATGGAAAATGCCGGGTTATAAAAATAAAAAAAATAAACGCCTCTCGGCAGAACCAGGCCTGAAAAAAAGGCTTCCGCACTTCGTTTGTGCAGATTTTTTTTCATGCCTGAACCTGCCTACGGCGTTTATTTTAGTAACGATCATTATGAGACCCGGCATTTTCCATAAAAAAAAGAATAACAGAAGAACTTATATTGCTTTTATAAATTTTTCAAAGGCTGCCATGCCTTCAGGTGTTCTTTTGTAAACGCCTGCATCTTCAAGAACCTTAGAGAAAACAAGGCCTACTTCATCCTGAAGGATTTTTTCTACGTTTGAAGAATCAATCTTCTTGTATTTAGGCATAAATTCTTTTACCCACTGTCCATGCCTTGAAAGAACTTCGTCTTTAGAAATATCCCTGCCTTCAACAATTGCTTTTCCTAAATCTGCAAGTTCTGTCTTTAAGCGGCCTGGTAAAATTGCAAGACCCATAACTTCAATAAGGCCGATATTTTCCTTTTTGATGTGGTGAAGTTCTGCATGAGGGTGATAAACGCCAAGAGGATGTTCTTCCGTTGTAATGTTATTGCGTAAAACTAAATCAAGTTCAAAATATTCGCCACGGCGGCGGACAATGGGATTTAAAGTGTTATGCTTTACGCCGTCAGTTTCTGCAAAAATAAAGGCATCCTTGTCTGTGTAAGACCGCCACCTTTCATGGATTCTGTCGGCAAGCAGGGCAATGCGTTCGCTTTCTTTTGACTTTAATCGCAAAACGCTCATAGGCCACTTTACAATGCCGCATTCGACATCTTCAAACCCCTTTATCTTAAATTCTTTTTCTACAGGAGCCTTTGCCATGGCAAATTCATAATTGCCGCCCTGAAAGTGATTGTGGGTAAGGATTGAACCGCCCACAATAGGCAAATCTGCATTGGAACCGATACAATAGTGCGGGAAGATTTTTACAAAGTCCAGAAGGTAACGCCAGCTTTTATTTGTAATTGCCATAGGCACATGATCCATGGCAAAAACAATGCAGTGCTCGTTGTAGTAAACATATGGTGAATACTGCAGCCCGAACTTTTCGCCCTGAAGTTCAAAAGGAATGATTCTGTGGGTCTGGCGTGCAGGATGATTTACACGGCCCGCATAGCCTTCATTTTCCTTGCACAAAAGGCATGCAGGATAACCGGATTTTTTTGCGTTAAGGGCTGCGGCAATTGCCTTAGGATCTTTTTCCGGCTTGGAAAGGTTGATTGTAATGTCCATATTGCCGTATTCAGTTTTTGACTGCCATTTTACATCCTTGCATACCCTGTAACGGCGGATATAGTCTGTATCCTGGCTGAATTTATAATACCAGTCGGTTGCCTCTTTAGGAGACTTTTCATAAAGGGATTTGAATTTATTTCTGATTGCACTTGGGCGGTCTACAAGACAGCTCATGATTTTTGTATCGAACAAATCACGGTAGACAACTGAATTTTCACAAATTCCTTTTTCACAGGCATAGTCAAGAATTGATTTTAAAATTGATTCAAGTTCTTCTACCTTAACTTCAGGAATGGAATTAAAATCAAATCCATCTTCAAAACCTTCAAGGTTCAGAACTTCAAGAAGACGGTTCTGTGTATAGTTTACATCGTCTTTAGAAATAAGTCCTGTTGTAAGTCCGTAACCAATAAGTGAATTAATGCTTTCGTAAATACTCATACTTTGAATTTAACACGACTATATTGAAAATTCAAACAAGGCAAAATAAATCAGCGCAACTGTTTGCCCTATAATTATCAGGCCTAATACAACGCAATAATTGTTACCTTTGTGCAAAATTGAAAAAAATCTTCAATAATATTACAATGACCCTATGAAAAAAGCAGACGACAAATTCATACTTCAATTTCCAAAGGATTCTGGTTTTACTGACACAGAGATTTATTTTTACAGCGGCACTCCGGATATTATGGGAATTTATTTTTCAGAACAAAATGAACAGAACAGGCTTTTTGTTACAGACAATACAATTGCAGCCCTTGAATGCAATAAAGACTTTATAAATCATTTTAATGTTGAACTTAATCAGATAGAAAACATTCAGCTTAATGAATCAAAAGTTTACAAAGCAGGCAAAGATACACTTTGCATTATAGGTTCTGGAGAAAAATATAAAACAATAGAAAGCGTTTTAGAAATTGTAAAGGCGGCACTAGACAGCAACTTTAACCGCAACTGCCTTTTTGTAGCTATTGGCGGCGGAGTCATCTGCGACATGACAGGCTTTGCCGCTTCCATGTTTAAGCGTGGCGTTGATGTAGAATTTGTATCTACAACTTTACTTGCTGATGTAGATGCAGCTGTAGGTGGAAAAACCGGATGCGACTTTGACAGCTACAAAAACATGATCGGTGCATTTTATCCTGCAAAAAAACTTCATGTATTCAGTCAGTTTGTAAAAACACTTCCAGAAAAGGAATATATTTCAGGCCTTGCAGAAGCAATAAAGACTGCATTCTTATTTGACAGGGAAATGCTTGAACTTTTCCGCACACAGAAAGACAAAGTAATGAGCCGGGACGATGAAGTTTTAAACCGCCTTATTTCAGGCTGTTCAAAAGCAAAGGCTAAAATTGTTTATGAAGACCCAAAAGAAAAAGGCAACAGGGCTTTCCTGAATCTTGGGCACACCTTTGGCCACGCACTGGAATCTGTAAGCGGACTTGGAGAAATTACCCACGGAGAAGGCGTTGCATGGGGAATGGCAAAGGCTTTTGAATACGGAATAAAAAACGGTATCTGCCAAAAGGAATATGCAGAAGACGGAATTAAACTTCTTGCCTCTTACGGCTACAGCACGGGCAAGGCAAAGGCTGCACCAGAAAAGATTCTTGAAGCAATGAGAAAGGACAAAAAAAATATGTCTAAGGCAATTAAACTTATTGTCCCGTCCGGTCCACAGAGCACAAAGATAATTGAAGCAGCAGACGAAAAAATACTTGAAGTATTAAACTAACAGGCAGTAAAAATGATTTTAAGAGAACACTATTTTGATTACGCAGCAACTTCTCCTGCTGATGAAGAAATTCTAAAAGAAGCTTTTAAAGTTTCCATTGAACACTGGGGAAACCCTTCCAGCATTCATGAAGCAGGAACTGATGCAAGAAAAGTTTTTGAAAACGCAAGACAAAGGGCAGCAGCAGCACTTGACGTAAAACCGGAAACAATTTTCTTTACTTCAGGCGGAACAGAAAGCGATCACCTTGCACTTACAAGTGTTCTTTCAAGGCCACAAAAGGGAAGCATCGTTATAAGTGCCATTGAACACCCTGCCCTAAGGGAAATGGCAAAAATGGTTGCTTCATGCGGCTGGAAGGTAATAACCGTAAATCCGGATAAAGACGGAATAATAACACCGGAAGCCGTAACGGAAGCAATGGATGCAGACACGGCATTTGTAACCGTAATGGCAGTCAATAACGAAACGGGAGCTATCCAGCCCGTAAGCCAGATTGCAGACGCCCTTGTAAAAAAGGCAGGCGGAAAAAGAAAAGCATTTTTCCATGTGGACTGTGTTCAGGCAGCAGGGAAAATTCCTTTAGTTTTTTTAAAGAACCCTGCCATAGACAGTGCAGCATTCAGTGCCCACAAAATAGGAGGACCTAGGGGAATAGGAATCCTATATCTGGCAAAAAACATTGATTCATTTTTAAAAGGCGGCGGCCAGGAAAAAAATATCCGCAGCGGAACAGAAAACCTTTTTGGTGCAGAAGCCTTTTCCCACTGTCTTGAAAAATATGCTATTTCAAAAAAGAATCCTGCATCTATGGAACGTTTTGAAGACCAGAAAAAATGGACGGAAGATTTCATCAGTCAGCTTATGCAGATAAATGGCTGTGTAATGATTCCCCATTGCCGCGGAAAAGAAAAGGATGATGAATTTTCCCCATGGGTTGTGCAGGCAGCATTCCCTGGAATTCCAGGACAGGTTATGGAACGTGCCTTAAGTTCAAAGGGATTTTATATTTCAACAGGAAGTGCCTGCAGTGCAGGTCATCATTCAAGGCCTATTCTTGACACAATGCAGATTCCGCCTAAAGAAAAGGAAAGTGCTGTCCGCTTTAGTTTTGGACATGATACAACACAGCAGGCAATGAATGAATTGATTGAAGCCGTTAAAGAAGTCTGTGTTGCATTCTTCCACTGATTAAATCTTACCCACTTGAATTTTATTTTTAATAGTGCTATTTTCTACTCATTTGGAACCGCAGTTACGGTTATCTTATTTTTTTAATCCATACATTTTTAAGGAAGGAAGCTTATGGCAATTCGTGGGGAACTCTTTACAACACAGGTTACTTTAGACAAGAGAAACTATTTTTTCAATGTAAAGGAAAACCGCAACGGCGATGTATTTTTGCAGATTGTAGAAAGCAAAATTAAAGACGGAGAAGATGACCGCCGTGCTATTGTAGTTTTTTCAGAAGACATGAAAAAGTTCTTTGCCGGCATGGATGAATCATTGAAGTTCATTGAAAAAGAAGAAAAAGAAAGGGCAAAAGCACGTGCAGAAAAGAAAGCTGCAAAAGAAGCTAAATTCGGTGCACAGGCAGATGGCGATTCAGCCCCTGCAAAAAAGATTTACCGCCGCAAAGGAGAAAGCCGTTTAGTTGCAGAAAAGCGCGCAGCAAAAAAGGACACAAGAATTCACGTAGTTTCAAAACGCAAGACATCTGATTTAACTGAATACTAATTGATAAAAAGGCTGATGAAAACTTCATCAGCCTTTTTTTTATCTTTTCTTATATGTAAAGCTTAACCTTTGGATTGGTGAAGGTCCAAGTTCCAGAATAGCATCAATGTGGGCTTTTGTAGGATATCCCTTGTGCTTAGCATATCCGTAACCCGGATACTGTCTGTCATATTCAACCATGAGCCTGTCACGCTCAACTTTAGCAACAATGCTTGCAGCCATTACGGCAGCATATTTACCGTCGGCTTTAGGTTCACATTTAACATTACAGTCTATATCAGGTATAAACGTTCCGTCTGCCATGGCAGCAATGTTTCTAACATCAGAAATCATTTCAATTCCATTTCTGGCACACCATTCCGGAAGTTTCTTTACCATTTCTTCGTAAGCCAGCTTCATTGCCTTTAAGGATGCCTGCAGGATGTTTTCCCTGTCAATTTCAGCATGATCCACAAAGGCAAGACCGTAGCAGCATTTTTCTTCTATTAAAGGAAGTATTTTTTCACGTTTTTTTTCTGTAAGTTTTTTGCTGTCATTTAAAAGTTCAACGGGGAAGTCCGGAGAAAGAATTACGCATCCGGCACTTACAGGCCCTGCCAGTGGACCTCGTCCTGCTTCATCAAGGCCTGCAAAAAAATCAAATTCCATTATTAAAACCCTGTGGCAAAAATTGTTTCAAGGCCGGTAACCTTACAGCTGCCGTTTCTGAAAACAGTGCCGGAATTCTTATACTTGCCGTCAGATTCGCCTTTAAAGACATCAGCATTAAAGGAAGCATTTCCACCAGCAATATCAACGCCTTTGCAGATGCTGCCTATTAAGGTAAATGTATTTCCTTCAAAAACGCTGGAACAGTTTCTGACCTTTACTGCAGAAACAGTCTGTCCTATGGAAGTAAAACGGCAGCCTTTTACATTAACCGTGCTTCCGGAAAATTCTGCACACATGGAAATCCTGTTTACCTGCATTGTAAAACCGCAGTCTACAGCCGTAATGTCAGAATTAATTGCTTCCATAAGTTTTCCGTCTTCATTATAAAAAGCAGAAACTTCACAATTATTAAGCAATAAATTTCCGTCTTTTACTTCCATTAAGCAAAGGGAACTTAGGCTGCTGCGTTTTTCTAAAGAACAGTCTTTTATCTGAACAACAGCATTTTCTATTGACAAAGAAGAATCACCCTTAAAAATAAGTTTAAAACCATTGCCATAAATAATACAGTCTTTTGTAATAGTATAATTTCCGTCACTAACTTCCACATCACTTAACAAATGAAGTCGTGTTTCACCGTCTGAAGAATTAATTTCCTTAACTGCCTGTTCAAAAGAAGTAAAGGGCTTCATAAAAGAACCGTCACCCTTTGCCCTGCCAGAACCTGAACCAAGATAAAAATTGAATTCATCAATAATATATTTTTGTTCCGCAACGGAACTTTTGTTTCCGTATTTATCCATTGCATAGGCAAAAACCTTATATGCAGAAGATTTTCCCCTTGCACTTTTAATTACAATGTCTCCGCCTTTATATTCAGAAAATTCTTCCGGCACTGCAAATTCCGTATCTGACGGAACGTTGCGGCCTTCTTCATAATAAACAGGCTTGCTTACGGCATAAAAAACTTCAGCACCTACCTCTCTTGCAATTTTTAAGGCAACTGTGTTTCTTGAAAAGTTAGAATTTCCTGATGCCGTAAAAACAGGTTCATCAGGCGGCAAATAGTCAATTACAAAAGGAATTTTAATCTTGCCGCAAAGGATGCCATCCATATAAACAGGTGCATCATAGACACATTCTGCTTCTTCTCCATAAAAAGACGCTGCATTTAATGTCTTTAATCCATTGGCAAAGGTAAATTCATTTTTTCCTATAATTTCTAATACAACTTTACCTTCACCCAAAGAAGCAAAAGCTGTTTCAGGCACAGGCGGCAGGGTGTATTCACAGACCTTATTGTTTGCAGAAAAATCAACAGACTGCCACTGAACAGTATGCGCAACAGACCTGTCGATTATTCTTTCATTGTAATCAGAATTCCACATTTCATAATCAATCTGATAAATATACTTCTTGTCTGTAAAAACAAAATTGTTCCAGTCGCGGATAATAAAAGGAAGTTCCTTTTTTCTTAAAACAGATTCATCAGAAGAAACTTCAGCAGGAAGAATCCTTATTACAGAATGATAATTGTTAATTCCGTCAGTAATAAAAATACCGGTAAATCTTTCTATGGAATTTTCATCATCAAGTTTTAACTTCTGACTTATAAAGGGATTTCTGTCTTTATGAAAGGAATACCTGAAACCGTTAGGAAAAGAAAATTCAGTGCCGCTTTTATAGGTAATCAGGGGCGACTTTATAAGATTATTTTCAGCAAAGGTTCTGGCATCGGTTTCCAGGCTGGAAAGAGCTGCTGCCATAACCGTATATTTAACTTCAAATTCCTTTTTTGTGCCGTCAGTTTCAACAACGCCGATACGCACGCATACATCGCCTTTTTCTTCAAGAAGAACAGGACCATCATAGGCAAAACCGGATTCAAAAGGATCACAGCCCGTAAATGAATAATAAACTTCGCTTGCATCAGAAGGAGCCAGAACCAGTGCCTGCTGATTGCACCATGTGCCTGCAGAGGGGCTGATAATATCCTTTTCAGAAAAAGCAGAGGCAGAAAATAAAGCAAAAGAAAAAATAAATAAAGACAAAGAAAGTTTCTTCATTCTTTTTTAATCCTTAAAGATAGGTTCCATAATTTCACGGAGTTCCGGATATGGCTTATAAAAGTATTCTTCCCTTTCTTCTTTTGTAAGGCCTACCATCTCATGGCTGTTGTAATTTATCCAGTTATTGTCTGCAGGATTATCAATTACAAATTTCCTGCACCAGTAGTCAGGCTTTACTAAAGGCTGTTCCTTATAGTTGTAGATTTTATAATCATGTACGGCAATCTTAATGTTTTCCCGCGGTACGCCTTTTTCTAAAAAAACATTTACAAGAAAATTCAATGTATGACCGGAATCATAAATATCATCAACAAGAAGTATTTTGTCTCCAGGCCTTAAATATTCAGGGGAATATGTCCAGCCGTCTATGTGAATCTGCGAATGCTGTGCAACATCAGAATAACTTCTTGCAACAACAGCAGCATACAGGACAGGCTTCTGGTTTTTAAGGGCAATTTTATAATATTCGCTGATAACGTTTGCCATATATGCACCACCACGCAGCGATGTATAAAGAACATCAGGAACAAAGTGGTCTTCCTGATAAATTTTATGGGCAAGTTTTAAAGCATCAATACGAACAGTGTCAAAAGGAAGGAATTCTTTCATAGTTTTCTCCAGACAAAAAATAGCTGCAACCTTTATGCAGCAATAATTTATTCTATAATATTTAATTGAACATTTCTATTTAAGTGAAGTTCCTTTAAGCTGCTGGTAAACACCGCGGCCGGAAAAAACAATGTCATTACCCTTAATGGTAATTTTACCAAGGAAGCGCACAGGCTTGGTCTGGTCTACGGAAGGCTCCGGTGCTTTATCAAAAACAACATGGCAAAGACCAACCTGGAAAGTTTTATTTTCACTAGGAATATAGTCAACAAGTAAATCGCACTTCCATGAACCGTCTTCATAAAAAACAGAATTAGTTATCATGCCGTCCCAGATAGCATAACAGCCGGCATAGTTAATAGGATCTGCGGCAACCTGAGAATAGGAATAATTATCCTTTAAAGAATCAAAGGTCGGCTCCTGCAATAAATCCATAACTTCCTTTGCCTTCTGCTTTATATGGTCAGAAGCATTGCTGTTTATAATCCTGTTCAGTTCAAGCTGGCAGGCATTATCACGGGAAGAAGCAAAATATTTTTTTGCATCGCTAAATGAAGCCTTGATTTCTTTAGTAGTCAGGGCAACAGGAAATTCACCGGGCTTATCATTAAGCTGAACAGCATTTAAAAGCTCATCTTCAGAAAGAGAAAATTTCTGTTCAATGGAATTTACTGCAACAGGAACCCTTCTGGGTGCAGGCTTAAAAAATACAACGGCAGAACAAATAAGGCCCAGGCACAAACCGGAAACAATTATGTTTCTTATTACATTGGGATTAAATCCTAAAGGCGGGAAAAACTTTTTTATTTCTCCCGTTTCCTTCATCTTAACGACAGATTCAAATTCACCGTCTACACGGATAAATTCCAGTGCCCTCTTTGCCGTAGAATTACCGGGATCATTGTCTAAAACTTCAATGTAATACTGAAGGGCCTTATTTTTTTCCCCGCGGATTAAAAAAACAACAGCCTGTCCAAGAAGAAGATTAGGATTGGAAACAGAAATTTCCCTAGCCTTTCTGAACATTTCAGATGCCTTGCCGTAAATGCCTGAATAAAGATATGCAATTCCATAGGTAATGTAAAATTCCGCAACCTGTTCGTAGTCTTCCTCACAGTTTTCAAGGAACCTCATTGCCATCTGAAATTTGCGTCTTTTAATAAGGTATTTTGCAGTATCCAGGGATGAACGTGCCATTTTTATCTGCTCACTCCAAGCTTATTCAAAATCAAATCAAGTTCTTCGTTAAGTTTCTTAAGTTCTGTTTTATCCAGGGACTCTTCTTCGCTTAAGGCAGCAATGCGATCAAGCAGATCCTGAATGTATTCCGTATCCAGCTGTGCTTCAGTAATTTCATGTGTCTTAACAAAAGCCTCCTTAGAAGAAGACGGAATTGAATTCAAGATATTAGGAGTAACGCTGTCTACTTCCTGCTTTGTCATAGGAATAGGCTTTGGAGTTCCTGCCAGTTTGGCACCTGTATTTTTTGCTGCCATACCAAGGGCAGTTCTTCCGTTGTCTAAGTCAACAAGAAACTGCTTGCCTGCAGGGTTGTTTCCGCCTGTTGAAACAGAAATATAAAAACCAAAGGATGCTGTCCTGAAAGTATCTATGTAGGTTGACGGCCAGTTAACGCATACAGCAGAATTATTAAACGAAGTTACGGAATTAAAGCTTCTTGAAGTCTGAACAGACGGAACCCAGCTTGCAGAATCCATCTTATCCCTTGCACCTAAAGTTACATAATCCGTTTTGCTGATCTGCTTTGAACCGAATATAAACTGAATTGCAGCGTCCTTATTTGCAGAACGAACCCACAAATCATCATTCATAGTCTGAAACTGAATTTCTGAATTTATATACTTTCTGCCTGCAGTAGAAAAGTGTGTCTGCGTATTTTCTCCAAGAACAGTATCAAAAACTCCCTTTACGGCAAAAGACTGAATGGAACGTCCGATGTTAATGACAAAGACAGAAAGGCGCAGCATGTCAATTCTTGTAGAAGTTGCAATGGACGGCATAAAGCTGAAGTCCACAACAACCTGCACTTCGTTGGAAACAAGGTATGCCATCTGTGCGCCAAGGGGAGTATTTCTTGCTTCCGTCTTAATGCCCAGCTTAGACTGCAGCTTGTATTCCTGGCGGCCAACCTTTACGGCAAAATAAGAACCGGAATTTGCATCGTAAGTAGAAAGAAGGGGAATATGTTCTCCTTTTTCTGCAACACCATAAATGGCAAAAGTTCCGTCATTACCGTTTAAAATAAGCTGAATATCATCTTTTTCTATTTCTATAATGTTTCTGCTTACAGGGGTTTTAGCTGATGCAGAAACATTCTTAGAATTCTTTTTATGCATGCCCACACGGACTCTGTTTCCGCTGGAATCTATGGCGTAATTTCCTTCACTGTCCTTGGCATAGATTTCGCCGTCTTCTTCTGCATTTACGTCAATAGTCTTGCCGTTAAAAAAATCAACTTTGCTTCCGTCCTGGGCAAAAGCAGAATATGCAAAAAATAAAAGAGGAATAAAAACTGCTTTTACGATAGAAGTCTTTTTCATTTATTTACCCTCCCCGTTTTTTTCATTTAATAACCTTTGTATAAGTGCAGCCTTTGATTTTAAAGAAAGGAGTTCTTCATCTGTCTGGACTGCAGAAGGCACCTTTACTTCTTCTGTCTTACCAGTTTCTTCATTGACAATGTTTTCTGCATAATCATCCGGGCTTACGTCTGAAGGAACATAATTTGAATTATAGGCAGCACCAGTAGTTTCAAGTTCAAGGATGCGTGCATTGGCCTGCTTAAGCTGCTTCCTTAATTCTGCAGTGTCATCAGTCTGCATCATCCTGAGCTGCTTTTCATAATTTTCGCGGGAATTTAAGTATTCTTCACCTGTCATTTTTAGGATATAGAGAAGTTTCTGTTCCCTGTCGTGCTGGGTTATAAGGTAAAGCTTAAACTCTGCATCTTCCCTTTTGGAACTTTCAGGATATTCTGCAACAATTCTTTCGTAAAGGGCCCTTGCAGTTTCAAAATCGTAGTCGTCATAAAAACATTCTGCAATCCAGAACAGGGCAGAAGAATACATGTCGCTGTCCGGGTATTCATTGCAGAAACTGCTTAAAGCCATAACGGCGTTATCGTTTAAGCCTACGCTGTGGTAAGCCCTGCCACGCTGGTATTCAACAAAAGAAAGAAGAGGGCTTTCTGAAAAGTTATCAATAAAATAATCACAGTCGCTGATTACGGCATCATAACTTCCGGAATAAACTTCGCTCATGATAATCATATACCAGTTGGAATCAGTTGCATATTCAGTGTTGTTTACGCTCTGCCTTAAATATACGCAGGCATCTGCCCACTCACCTTTTTTATAGGAAATCAAGCCCTGCACAAAAGATTCCGTTTCCATATTCGTAAGGCTGTATCCATTGGAAACGGCAATCAAAGGCAGGCAAAGCAATACAATTTTTTTAACTATATTTTTAATAAGAGAGCGGTTTACTTCCATTCCAAATTCCCCCTGAAAAATGACGAGCCGGAAACTACAATATCAGTTCCTGCTTCGACAACATCTTTCAGGGTGTCCTGGTTTACACCACCGTCTACAGAAATCAGGAAATTATAGTCCATCTCTTTCTGTATATCGGCAAGTTCCTTAACTTTTTTTAGTGTATATGGAATAAGTTTTTGTCCACCCCAGCCAGGGTTTACGGTCATTACCAAAACTAAATCTACAAAAGGCAGAAGTTCCTTAATTGCAGAAACAGGTGTGGCAGGGCATATTGCAACGCCCGCTTTTTTTCCTTTTTCGTGGATAAGCTGAATGCAGCGGTCTGCATGGGCAGTTGCTTCTATGTGGAATGTTACCAGGTCTGCTCCTGCTTCTATGTAAGATACAATGGAAGTTTCCGGTTTTTCTATCATAAGGTGAACATCAAAAGGCAGGCTGCTGTATTTTCTTATTGAAGAAATTACAGGCTGACCGTATGTTACCTGGGGAACAAAGTGACCGTCCATTACGTCTACATGAACGTAAGAACTTCCTTTTTCTTCTACTAGTTTAAGTGCACCCTTAAGGTCTCCAAAGTCGGCAGACAGAAGGGATGGCGAAAGATACTTTTGAGTTTTCATGATGACCTATTTTATTTAAATTCAGTGCAAATGTCGAGTTTCAGAACATTTTAAGATAATAATTTTTTTATAAAATAAACGCCTCTCGGCAGAACCTCGGCGAAAGTAAATGCTCCTTAGGAGCCGGAACCGGAAGTTACTTTCGCCTCAAGAATTGCATCCGCAATTCTTGTAAAGGTTGTTTTGTATTCAAAAGGCTTCCGCACTTCGTTTGTGCAGATTTTTTTTCATTGCCGAACCTGCCTACGGCGTTTATTTTAGCAAATACTATTGTAGCTAAAACTATTTAAAACTCGACATTTGCCCAATTTTATAATTCATCAAAACTCAAAATTACAGTGTGTTAAACAATTCTTCTATTTTATCTGCGGTTGCCAAACCTTCTGAAAAGGCACTTGCACTGCCGCAGGCAATACCTGTTTTTAAGGCATATTCATAATCATGTTTTTTGTTCCAGCCTGCAATAAAGCCTGCTACCATGGAATCACCTGCTCCAACGGAATTTACCACAGTTCCCTTTGGTGCTGCACATTCATAGGAAGAGCCGTCTTCTGCAAAAAGGACAGCACCATCACCTGCAAGGGAAACAAGAACATTGCGGGCTCCCGTTTCTGCAAGCTTTTTAGCATAGAAAAGTGCATCTTCTTTAGACGCAATTTCAACGTTAAAAATCTGCCCTAGTTCATGATTGTTAGGCTTAATCAAAAAAGGCCTGTATTTTAATGTTTCAAGCAGAAGGCCACCTGTAGCGTCTACTACAAAATTGATTTTTTTATCAGCAAGGAATTTCATTATGCGGTTGTAAAAATCACTGCCAAGGCATGAGGGAATGCTGCCTGCAAGCACAAGAGTGTCTCCGTCGTTCAGGGAATTAAGCTTCATGAAAAGAAGTTCAACATGGGCATTGTCTATAAAAGGACCGCCTGCATTTATTTCCGTTTCTTTTGCACTTTTAATCTTAACATTGATTCTGGAATCACCGGAAGAAAGATAGACAAAATCCGTATCAATACCGCTTTTAGAAAGGAGCGCTTCTATTTTAACGCCCGTCCAGCCCCCTGCAAAACCAAGTGCCGTAGAAGCAATGCCAAGATTCTTTAATACAAAGGAAACATTTATGCCCTTGCCGCCTGCCGTAATGGTTTCCCTGCTGCTGCGGTTTACTTTTCCTTCTGCAAAGTTTTCAAGCTGAACATTATAATCTAAAGAAGGATTTACCGTTAAAGTCCAGATCATTTTTACCCTCCTGAAAAGTGTGATGCTACATTAAGCAAAATGAATATAAAAATCAAGTTACCAGGTCGAATGTTGGGTTTCAAATAAATGTAACAAAACAATTTTTATTGTAAATATACGCCGTAGGCAGGTTCAGGCATGAAAAAAAATCTGCACAAACGTAGTGCGGAAGCCTTTTTTTTCAGGACTGGTTCTGCCGGGAGGCGTATATTTGCATATGAACAAGTTTTTTTAATTCGACATTCGGTTTATTTATTTTTTATATATGTTGTATTTTTGCTTGACATAAAGCAGAAAAACCTATATAGTCATTATCACGTTAGCAATAATGCGATGGGCTATTAGCTCAGGTGGTAGAGCACCGCCCTTTTAAGGCGGCTGTCTGCAGTTCGAGTCTGCAATAGCTCACATAAAGCACAAGATAAAACTTGTGCTTTTTTTTTGCTTTTTTGGATTTATCAGTAAATTAGTATATTATAAAAAAAGGCAGGAGCAAAACCATATTACCCCTGCCTGCAGCAAAAAAGCATTTGCTATCTAACTATATGCAACATACTTAACCTTTGCCACACCAATTGCAAAGCAACTGGTGCAAAAGATTTTTATTACAGACAGCAGAATGCCTAGTCACTAGAGCCGCTGCCGCCGCCGATTGTTACGGTTTCACTGACTGTTTCTACCAGGCGCTTTGTGCTGTGCCAGTTTAAGCAGTGGCTTCTAAGGACAAACTTATACTTTGTTCCATTTACAAGGGAATCCGGCAGGGTAAACATTAATTTGCCCAGCGTATTGTAGACAAAGGCAGAGTCAATCTTTATCCACTGGCTTTCGTCTTCCGTAAGCTTTTCTGCATCGGTAAGAGTTGCAAGCCATACACCGGAATCTTCACCGCCGATTTTAATCCTTGCACCCTGTATCAGGATTGATCCGCCTGCAGTCAGGGTTAAATCCGTATTACCAGTCTTAACGTCTGTACTTAACGTCTGTAATGGAAGAAATAATTCCTGACTGTTCTTCATAAACGGATTCCGTTACCTGGACATTCTGCACGGTAAGCTTTGTCTGTTCAGACGGACTGAACTTTACCGTAAGCGGAATTTTGCCTGTCTTGGAATCCGTTGTTCCGCATGAAGCAATCCTGAAGGTTCCTAAGCCAAAGAAGTTTACGGCATAGCCTTTAGAAAGCAAGTCCAGAGTCTGGCTTACCAGGGCATCAGAAACAGTATAGATTGTGCCTCTGTTTACTTCCGGTAAAGCATTCAGCACCTGTTTGTAAAGGTTGTCAGGTGAAGCCGTTCTGCTTGAAACAATCCCATAAAAATTACTATTTTCTGCAAACTGATTTTTCTTAAGTTTTACAGAAACCAGGCCCGTTAAATCCTGGGCCTCGAATACATATGCCTTTTCCATAGCTACGTATCCTCCTGAATATAAATTTGTGTTTCATCAGGCGCGGGTCTTGATAAGGAAAGGCAAGAAATGTTATCTTTAAATTGCGGTATAAGGATAAGCATTTCTTGTCTATCCATGGATCTGAGTGCCTGATAAAGCGGTTCTGAAATATGCTTTCAGTTTCTCAGATCCTTTTTTGTTTTACGCCCATAGGCATCACCTCCGTTTTTGTTCCATTCATAAGAAGCTATCAAAACTACTCCAGAACCAGAAATATGTTCCAGACCAGTTGCTTAACTGAATATCACCCCTGAAACCAGTTCAGGTTAACATCCATTCTGAACAGTTTATACACATTTCCAGAACAAAATGTACCATAAAACTGCATTCATTTTGATAGTGTAAAATAAAGTTCGCAATTTGGAGTTTGATTTAAATTGAAAAAAGTCATTGAATACTTCAGAATGTTTTCTGCAACAAAAACGTAAAAGGAAGGAATCCAATGACTCAGGAACAGATTATTAAAAATTGCGAAAATTTGCTAGAGGCAGGCAGCGAACAGAATCCGCTTTACCAGATGCTCTACACCATGATGAACATGCTTATGGAAATGGAAGCTGCAAGAATTACAGGAAGTGAAAAGGAAGAACACAACAGCGACAGGACAGATTACAGGAGCGGAACCAGAAACCGGCGTTTTGACACCAGGCTCGGAACATTCAACCTGAAGGTACCAAAATTCAGGAATTCAGGTTATGTGCCGTATTTCATGCAGAACAGGCAGCGCAGTGAAGAAGCCCTGGTCAGTATGGTCGTTCAGGCCTATACCAATGGAGTGTCAACAAGAAAAATAAAGCACCTGGCAGAAAGCCTTGGAATTGACAGCATAAGTGCAGGCGAAATAAGCGATATGAACAAAAGCCTTGACGAAATGGTAAACGCTTTCCAGACGGCACCCCTGGAAAAGGAACTGCCTGTCATATGGGTAGACGCAGTCTATGAAAAGATCCGGAGCGGCAGTCACGTAAAAAGCATGACTGTAATGATAGTAAAGGCCATAAACCTTGAAGGAAAGCCTGAAATAATAGCCATAGAGGCAATGGAAAACGAATCGGAAGCAACATACACGGAATTCTTCAATAAGCTGAAGGCCCGAGGCCTTGAAAAAGTATGGCTTTGTGTTTCAGATGCACATACTGGCCTGCAGGCAGCAATCAGGAAATGCTGGACGGGTTCTGTATGGCAGCGGTGCAAGGTTCATTTCATGAGGAACATTATGGCTACAGTTCCGAAAACACAGAAGGAAAGTTTTGGAGCTGAGCTGAAAAAAATATGGCAGCAGAAACAAGGGAAGAAGCAATAAAGCTGAAAAATGCCTTTGTTGAAAAATATGCAGAAAAGTACGAAAAGGCAGTCGAATGCCTGGAAGAGGGATTTGAAGATTCTATTCAGTATTATGGATTTTCAAAAATCGATTCCAGAAAGATTTCCAGTACGAATACGCTGGAACGGCTGAACAAGGAAGTAAGGAGACGCAGCCGGGTGGTCGGAATTTTTCCAAGCAAAGAGTCTTACTTGAGGCTTATGACTGCAAGCCTGCTTGAATACAGCGAAGATCATCTGACCGGTGCCAGCTACATCAGTCCGGAAATACTTCGCGAACAAAAAACAGAGTGGGATAAGGAGCAGCAAACAGCCTGATTTGCATGACTTTTTTCAATGAAATTGCGAACAAATATTGACACTATCGTAGGTTCTTCATTGTCATACATTTCGTAAAGTGAATCAAAATCATCAAACCAGCCATTCATTTTAAAACTCCTCCTTGTGTTTGTTATAAGTTTTTATAACTACTTTTACTTTACGCTTCATTTCTTATGCGGAAATATCAAATCTTGACGTTATACATAATCCTAGTATCAACAAATGAACTTTTCTAATATAGTAATAAAAATTAACTGATTTGCTATACTGCCATTCTACTGAACAAGTAGACATGTAAACCGCGACTAGCAAACAGTAAAAAAGCATCAATTTAAAATTTTTTGCCACTCTATAACAGATAGGATTTAACTCACACTCTGATTCTTAATTCTTCGAGGCATTTAATTTTTTCTTCACCGGATAATTTCTCAAAATACTCTATAACAGTTTGAATATTCTGCCTGCTTAGGATTTCTTCAACCAAAATTTTTTTATTTTCTATTTCTTTTAAAGTCTTTTCCGACAAATAATCAGGCAATGATTGAATTTTGTCTTTCCAGAGAATCAAATATTTTCTGTCTTTTCCTTCAATGTCAAGATTTTCCCTGGCCCACTTAACATCCTGATAACTAAAATCAGAACTCATACTATCGATTTTAGATCTAATAAATTTTAACTGATTGAAATCGAATTCTACTTTACTATATTTTGAAAGCAATTCTTTTTTCAATTCATTGAATCTAACCAAAGAATTATTACAGCTTTCCAACTCATCTAAATCTTTATTAAATTTTGCTGAAAGAGTTGTAAATTTTTCAAACTCAGGATTATCAATTTTTGAAATTCCACGACCATATAACTTGTTTATTCGTTTTTGAATTTCTGGTATTTTTTCAACATAACAGAGTTTTTTTATATCAGATTTAATTGAATTAATTTCTTTATCAATTTCTTTTCTACAATCCTGAATCAGAATCATTTTAGATTTAAATTTACAAGAAAGATGTTTTAACTCTTCATCAAATGATGATTCTGTTTTTGATATTTTTAAATACAATTCTTCTGCTGTTTCAAGAATATCATCAATTGTCTGAACAGGAGTAAATTCAGAAATACTTGTTCCATTGTTAAAAGATTCTAATTCTTTCTTTAACAGAATTCTTTCTTTTATTGCATTAATATCTTTAATTTGAGTGTTAATGTGATTAGAGAGTTTATTTGCAAATTCATCAAAATTTATATCTCTTAGTTTTTCACAATAAGTTTTTTCAATATATTTCAATTCATACATTGAATCTTCATTAATACATTTTAAGGTTGATAGCCACTCTTCAAAATTTATTGTAATAACAGACTCAGCTGATAATTTTATTTTTTTTATATCTTCTTCCAATTCTGTTTGCGAATATCTTGAAAAAATATCCGAGTATTTTTCTGGTAATAATATTACCGAAGTCATAACATCCAATGCTTTTATAACTTTGTCAGAAATACTGTTGACAATCAAATTCTCCTGCAATCTTGATATTTCATTATTCCAAATCCGATATGCATTCAAACCGTCTTTTATTGATTTTTCTGCAATTGCGAATCTACTTCTCAAAACTTCAGGAGTATTTTCTTCAGTCAGTAATTCATTTAAATCCTTTTCTAAAACAGGAAATTTCTTTAAATTTTTATTTGCATCAATTTCATTCAACAATTTTAAGAATTTTTCTTCAACAGCACCTGTATCAACTTGTATTAACGCAGAATCCTTTACTATTGTTATAATTCGTTTGCGTTCATATTCTGATATTGATTTTCGTTCCGATGTAAGTAATCCTTTCCAATCACTAATTGAATAAAGGTTATTTCTATAAGAAACCTTAGTTCCAAAGTTCATGCTAGATACAAGAACTGCAATCAAAAGCATTATGATTTCTTCACATAAACCATAAGGCTTTTGTGTGAAAATAATAAATGCAGCAGCAAGCGAAAGCGATTTTTTACTTATGTATTCATTTTTTAATTCATCATAAATTTTCTTTACCTTGTCATTTTCAGGAGGAATTACAGCCCCTTCCCTGCTCAAACATTTCCAAGAATTTGCTGCATCATAAGATAAAACTGATTCAATTCTATTTCTGACGTTGACAGGAAAATTGTGAATGCTGTCATAACTTATTGATTCCGAAAGCAACAAATTGAATATTGTAAAATATGTCGAAATACCTTGAGAACCTGTAAATCCATCAAAATTAAAAGGAATTGCTTCCGTGTATATTTTTTCAAATATTTTTGTTAATTCTTTTGATAACTTTCCTTCAAATTCTGAAACTCCGGCAGAAGATATATATTTTCGTTGCTTTTTCAATGACTTAAATTGCTCTGAAATATTAAGCCGCACTTTATCAAAATCTTCGTCATAATATTTTGAAAATTTCTTTCTATTTATTTCATCAAAAGAAGAAAGGCATTTATATTCCTGAATGAGTTTCCACAATGTATTACCTGAATCATTTATCAACATAATCAGAAC
Organism: Spirochaetia bacterium; assembly: GCA_022768865.1. Taxonomy (GTDB): domain Bacteria; phylum Spirochaetota; class Spirochaetia; order Treponematales; family Treponemataceae; genus Treponema_D. The sequence continues at coordinate 30,702 of JALELH010000024.1, read as the reverse complement.
AGGAGTTCCTTCCGCTAATTTAAAATATTCTTTAATGGCAGTGACAGTTTCTTCTTTTGTGTCTTTATTAAGATAAACCCATACTAATTGTCCTTTAGGTAAATTATATGATTTTGAATTTTTCCACTCTTTAATGATAGACTGAATTGTAGAACTTGTAAATTTTTCAGCTGTATACAGGTATTGCTTAAACATCCATTCTGAAGTTTGAATATTGTGATTCAAACCAAAATCAGTATCAACAGGATTTTCTATTTCAAAAAGCTTCCTAATCTGAACATCATCAAAATCTGAAGCATTCACAGTAACTTTTACAAGATTTCTATTTTTTATGATTTTATAGTCATGGAAGCCGTTTGCCTCCGCCATAAAGTCAAAGCAATTGGCAAAGTTGTCGAATCCTAAAACCGCATATTCATGTTCAAGCAATTGAAGGGCCTTGTTTACTTCATCATCTGACAATCCGGAACAGAACCTAACGGCTGATTTTACATCATCATAACTTCTTGTCTTAAAACGGAGTATCCTTAGTATTAAATTTGAACGCAATACTTTTAAAGCATCTTCAGTAAGTTTATCACCTATTTTTGAAATGATTGAATTATACGATATACAAAATTGAGATGCTTGCCTTCCAGATTCTTCTGCAGAAAGCATTTCATTGAACAATTCGCCACGCATAAGTTCTTCCGGCATAATAAGAGGATGCTCTTTTTCAATATCAACTTCTTTTAAGTTTTCTATATAAAAAGCAATCAAGGCTAAAGAAGATCTTTTTTGCAGGTAATCAGAAAGTTGAGTCAACATATAGGTTGACAAAGGATGCAAAGGATAAATTCCTTCAACTATTACATCCCTAAAAGTCCTGTATTCACGCCAAATACCTTTAGTCGAAAGCCAGCGGTTCATATCATGATTTGCAGACTGCCATTGTTGTGTTTCATCACATTGCCACATTATGATTATATCTTCAAATGCCTTTCTGTTCTTACGATAAATTAAATTTGCAAACACAGTTTCAAGATTTGATGAAATATGATATTTATCACTTGCATCGTATCGACCAATATATCTGCTGATATTTGTTGTCTGATCTACACGCTGAAGATATGTTTTTATATCTGACTGAATGAAGTTTACAATCTGAATCTTACCTTTAGCATTCTGTGCCGATTCAAACATCTGTTGAAGAGCAGAATCTCCAGTTTTTCCAGAATTGTTGATTCCTGCTGCATATTCAAGGAAACGACCGAATTCATCAAATAAAATTACAACATGGCCAAAGATTTTTTCTTTTTCACAAAGCTCTGAAACCAATAAATCGAGGATTTCTCTGGCAGAAATTCCATTTGTCCAGGAAATATTCTGACCTGTTATGTCATTATAAACTGAATCAACAATAGAGAACGCATCATCATCTGTTAAAAGATTTTCACGTAACCTATTTACCAATTCAGTTTCTTTTTCACTCCACCCCTTTTCAGCCGCATACTTTTCATACAAATCTATTGAAGTATTTTCAGTTTTTGTTAAAAAATTGACAGCCGTTTCTTGAGTTTTACTGATTTTTGACAGAAACGAATCATCAATTCCATATAGCTTTAAGCTTTTTTGAGTTACTTTCAGCAATTCTGAATTAAGATTAAAATCTTTCATTCCGTTAATCATCAAAACAAGATTATTGGAATTGCATAATTTTTGAACTTCATCAGCTTCTTCAGAACTGATTTTGCTAATATTGGAAATAACTTTTTCAAAAACAGAAGGAAAATATTTTGGACCTGAAAACAAATGTCCCATTGTAACAGCAAGGTGAGATTTTCCAGTTCCATAATCAGCAATGGCTAAAGTCAGGGGATTAGAGTCAGGCGTAAAGAATTTTTCTGCAATTTTTTTTACAAGCGTAACTGAATCAACTCTATTGGAGGATAATTGCTCAACAACGCCGTCGAAATACTGATTTCCATGGAAAACATAATTCACTGCGACTTTTGCAGACTGCTCCGTATTATAAAACCAGTCGGCTTGAACAGCACCTTCAAAATATACGTCTTTTCTGAATTCAATTACATCTGAAAATTTCATAATCTCATCTCCCTAAAACAATTCGCTGTATAACTTTTTTATTAACTCGTCTTTTGCAGAAGATTTTAAAATGGTGTAAGGGTTTAATTGTCTGTTTAATCTAATCAACCCTTTTTCATTTAAAAAATCTAAAACCGCATATTCCGTTTGAGAATCCATATTCAATCTGATTCCATATTTCAGACTGGCAAATTCTTCGGCAGTTATTTCAATGCGATTCGGATACAATTCATCCCAATATGAAAATAAAATGAAGGCATATAAATAAAGGAAATCTTTATCTATTTTTTGCGAATAAGACAGTTTTATTTGTTCATCTTTAAAATTGATAAAATCAAGAGGTGCGAACAAATCTTCATAAGAATTTAAGAAAGGTGAAAAATTCTTCCTTGTCACTTTATTATCATAGATCAAATTAAGTTCTTTTATTGCATCTTCAACTATTATGCTTCCGTGATATTTAGGAAAAACAGTTTGAAACATGACACCCCACAAGGGAGCACCTGCACCATTTCTTGTCAACATTGAATGCAGTAAAACAAGCGTGAGTTCTTCTTTTAACCCTGGATCCTCTTCAAGAACAATATTTCCCAAAGAAGTCAGGCTCAGTTTAAAGGTATTCCCATCAATTTTTTCATAATCTAAAAGTCCCATATATTTAGAATACTCAATATGTGGTATAACTTTTCCACTTCGTTCTCCCATAGGAATTCCAGTTGCCAAAGAAACTTCTTTTGCTGTCATTACTTCATTTATTAATGTAATTTTAAGTAAACTGCTGATATATTGTTTTTCAGGCTTAAAAGTCTGGGCAAAATTTATATTTTTCATTTTCTACCTTTTAATTAAAGAAGTAACATTTGTTACAGTTGGACGTGTAACTGTAAAATTACCTGATGCGTTGCAGCGATCTCCCACTACAATGCATTGTCCTTTGTTCAAACTTTTTAAAGTTCCTAAAAATCTAGATGAATCCTGAGGATCCAATTGCTTTGCCATCTTTATCATTTCTGCGTCTGTTGGCTTAAAATAAAGCTTAAATGCCGATTGAAGCAAACGAGTTACTTCATCATCATTTAAAACTTGCAACGATTGCGTTGCAAACCATGCCGACCAACCAAATTTTCGACCTTCAGTAAGAATCTTTTCGCTTGGAGAACCTTTTTTATGTGACAGATTCTGTGCTTCGTCCAATACAACAACAAACGGCTTGTCTTTGTTTCCATTTTTATTTGAGTAATACCACAAATTCCAGAGCAACAATTCAGTAATAATTACCTGAGTGTCACGGTCATAAGCTGTCAGCTGAAATACAAAGCACTGAGAATCTTTTGGATAAACAATACTTTCCCAATCAAAATTGCTGCTGACATCAAATTCCACGGCATCGGTAAAAGGCTTTACTTTTGATATAACTGTATCCACTGACTTATTCTTTACACTGCTTAATTCTTGTATGAACAAATCCATATTCATTTGCTCACCGTATTTATCAATGCCATTCTTAACAGCTTCATATACAGCAGACTCCTGCTGTGGGCCAAAATTATATACATGAGAAAAAATGCTCTTCAAACGATTTGCGACGTCAACACTCGTTTCTGGTAATATTGTTCCGGCAATATCCTGTTCAAAAATCTTAAACGGATTAACAGGAACCTTTTCAACTTTTACAATTCTTTGTTTTAATTTGACACCAATCTTTTCCTTAAATTCTTCATCTACCTGATCAAGTCTGAATCCCTCAGTATAATCAAATATAACTGAAGAAATATTTGATTTTGTGAGTTCATAAAGCAAAGCCTGAATACAATATGTTTTTCCCTGTCCTGAAGTTCCCGTAATCAGTAAATGCCTGTTTGTTAATTTTGGATTTCCAAATTCCCAATAAACCTTCTGGCTTTGTTTATCATTTCCAACCAAGACTCTTACATCTGACAAAGCATTTTGAGCTGACTGAACGGAATTTTCCGTATTGCATGCTGTTTCAGCTTCATTTTTTTGATTTGCATCTGATGTATTTGTTGAAGAAACAGGTTCCGTATTCTGATTTGATTCATTTTCTTTAGAAGATTTAACTAATGCTGAAGTCTCAAATGATTTCAGTTCTTTTTGTTCCGAAGAATCAGATGATTCACTGGATTTATCAGTAGAATCATCTGTAAACTCATCCGTCTGTCCATTTTCTTTATTAAATTCTTCTTTTTCTTCCTTTGTCATCAGCAAATTTTCATCTACGCCGCTGACAAAATTTGCTGAATATAAACTGTCATCCACTAAAATTTCCTGCATCATTTTTTGCGGGATGTTATGAATTGCAATCGGAATATTTCCTTCGTCAGACATTGAATTTTCGATTATCTCGTTATCACCATCTGAATCGACCCAATATCCAAGGACCTCTCCTTTCCATGTAATTTTAAAACATCCATTAAGCACCAATCTGAGCTTTTCTGCAATTTCTTCATAATCACCGGAAGTATTGGCAAATGTTACCTGTGCAAAAGTCAATGCCCTGTATAATTGAGCATACCAGTATCTTCGTAAAACTGAAGTTGAATTTGGATCAAATATCTGCTGCAAACGTTTTAAACTATGATTTACTTGCTTAACGGCTTTTTCCTTGTGCCCATCTGCATTTTTTATGGTAGAAATTTTACATTCAACAACATTTGCATCTATAACAAGTGTATCATTTTTAAAATCAGAAATTTCCAATACCAAGAAATCTGTTCTTGATGCGGAATTGTCTAATTCATCAATAATTTCATCCGTAAACCAATGTTTGTAAGAATCAAGATGTATCAAAACTTTTAAAGGACTGTTTTTTGCAAGGGATTTTTCCCTGAAAGAAGTCAACACATACGCCATGAATTCATTTATGTTGTTGTCTTTTAAATTGATTGCCGACAATAAACTTATTCCATCCAGCCCCGCAGCTTCCGCCATACATCTTGAAACTACAGAATCAATTAATTTTGATTCCCAATGAAATAAACGTGACAGTCTTGTTTTAAAACTATCTTCAATTATTTTAAGCATTTCTTTTCTGGCTGTTATGGTAATATTGTACTTTCCGTAATTACCGTTGCCAGTACTAAAACCGATAATTGAATAATCTTTTGAATGGCTTCCATTTTCTTTTTTTAGCAAGGCTCCATCCAAACCGCTGTCAATGCAGATTATCCAATTTCCTTTGCTGTGCAATTTATAAACAGTATCATATGACTCGTCATCAAATTTCATTTCCTGAGCCGCAATAAATTCATTATCAAAAACCTTTATATTTTCCTTTCTATAATAAACGGCCTGAGTATGAATTTGTTCAGCCTTAAATTGTGGTTGTGACAATTCTACAGAGCGCTTTGAACCTGATGTATTTGAAACAAGCCGAGGTTTATAAACAACAGGAAATTTACATGAACTTATTTCCCTTGCTGATTCTTTTGAACTATAGAATTTAAAATCATTTGACTTCAAGAAATCCATGAAAAATAAAATGTCATTATTTGGTTCTATCAGAGAAATTAATTCTGACATATTTGACCATTCATTAAGATATGTTTTCACAGATGTGTGTTCGTCTTCCGAGAAAAATTCATTCATCCAATATGATAAATAATTCTTTCCGCCACGATTTTCAGGCTTAATCAGAATGTGCAGTTCAATGCTGATTTGAGAATCTTTATCATTTTTTCTAAAGCATTTTACATAGTTGTATACGGCAGAAACGACAGGCTGAAGTTCTCCGGGATTGATAAAAACTAACTTTAAATTTGTTTTTGCATGAACAAATGAGCGGGTATATGAATTTATCAAATTTAAAATCATTTTTGAATTTTCTGAAATGCCGATCAATTCATCATTTGTGAAAGTGTCATCAAAAATCAAATCTTTTTGTATTAAATCACGTACCCGGCTTTCATTTTCAAACGTATCTGAAGCATACAAAGAATACGAGCCAAACGAATTGATTGAACCAAAAAGTTTTTGTCCCGATGCAGGAAATACTACGACAGAATTTTTTACGACACTCATTTCCAACAGAGTTTCCATCAATGGTTCAATCTTTTTAGATGAACTTGATTTGTCAGAAATGTTCTCCCACCATTCATTGCATCCGTCAAGAAAGAATGTCTTTTGATCATTTAATTTTTCCAATGTTACAGGATTCCACGGTGGAACAATACAACAGTCGGTTTCGCTTTCTGCCCTCACGGAATTTTCATTTTCTTCAATACAAAATGAATGAATAAAGGCATCATAAACCCATTTACGATTATCAGGCAAAATTTCTTTTACTATAAGTTTACCAAGTTCCTTATAATTCTGAACAAACTTGAACATTGAAGAATCATTTGAAATCAGTAAATTATAGTAACCTTTATCACGTATATCTTTTCCGAATTTTATGAATGCTGAACCTAATTCTATAAATGCTGCATTTATTTTAATGTCAGAATCAGAAGAAGACTTTAATTTGTCGCAAACATAGTTACAGATGTCAAATTCTTTTTTTAAAGATAAATCACTATTTGAAATCAAGTCAAAAAATTCTTCTTCACTGCTTGAACAAATTAGATCTTTAATATTTTTCAATTCACTCAATGGAATATAATATTCTTCATTTTCAAGGATTTCTGAAGCTGCCATTTCTGAAAATTCATTTATCCATGCTTCATTATTTGTAAAATTCCATTTATATTTTTGCTTCAAATCTTTAATGCTGCTTCCATTTGAATCAAAACATGTAATTTCCATTTCTATAGAACTATTTTTTTTAGAAGAACTTGTCGCTTCAACAATATTCTTATCGCAAATTTGAGGATTGAATATGTCAGCCGGTGAAATATCTATAGATATATCATTGTCGTTGCATTTCCATTGACGGTTATGCTGAATGTAATCTGTAATGCCATTCGTATGAACACAGACATTTTTCCATGCCTGAACTAAAGCGTCGTCGCTGTCGCTTGTTTCGTTTTCAGAATATCCTGTTACAAGGGAGACTTTTTTTATTTCTATTTTAAATTTTGAAAAATCCAGCTGTTCATTTTTTGCGTTTACCAAAGAATTCAATAATATTTGTGTAAAAACTTTAATCGGACTGCCGCCAAGGGCAATTTCAGATTTTTTTGATTGCTTCTTTTCTTTTTCAAGCTTCAAGTTAAAAATATCTTCGGCGATTGAAATATCACAGCCTAATAATTTTTCTCGATTTCTTTCTATATCGTTACTGCTGATAAAATCCGTTAAAAGTGAAACATATTCGCCATAGGAGTCAACAGATTGATTACTCCAGTCAAATGAAGAATCTGCATATCTTCCTGTTTCTCCTGGATTTTCTGAATCTGTAGAACATTCGTATTCAGAAAACTTTTTCAGATATTCATCAAATTTCGATTTTGATAAATCATTAAAAAGACTGTGGCTAATGATGGAATATTCAATTTGCAATATATTTTTATTGTTTCTAAGAATTTCTCTTTGTGTCCTTAAATTGTCTTTTCTGAAAGGAAGCTTCCATTCTGGCAAAGACAAATAAAAACGTTCTATAAATTCATCAATATTGGAAACATCAGTCCAGTCATCTGCAATTTTACTTAATTTGCAAATATCAGCAGGAACATATTCAAACAAATCTTTGTACAATTTATTTATCACATTTTCTTCATCAGAATTAAAAATATCTCCTAAAGCAGTTTTAAATATTTCTGAATATTTTCCATCCAAATTCCTTGCAAGGCTTTCAGGTGTAATTTCAGAACAATTCAACAAACCGTCTTTATCATCTTCTTCCTCAGTACCTAAAAGAACAAGCAATTTACTGTCATGCAGGTTCCGGTAATAAGTAATGCTTTGCTCCAATGCCACCCATTCATTTTGTTTCATTGAATCAAGCGAAGGCAATTCAATATTCTTTTCATAAAAATCGTTGTATTTATTATTTGCCAGCTTTATGTTACATGTAATGTTATTTTCAGAACAAAATTTGCTGATGCTGTCTGCCAACTCCTTATAGATTTTTGGATATGAAAATCCGTTAATCTTTACCATCATTTCTTCTTCTGACGAAGGAAGATTATTTTTTATCTGCCCTATAATTGTCTTTGTTAAAAATTTCATTATTTATTCTCCTGGATTTCTATTCTCTTATATGGATTTTGCACGACAGAAGTGGCGTCTGATAATTCAATCAAATATCCCGTACTATTCAAAAGTTTTTCAAAGGCAGCTGAATTTTCTTCAAAACTTTTTGACAAACTGTTTGCTAATTCCGAGGTATAGGCTGTGGATTTAGAAAATTCCTTTGCAGAAACAACAATTTTATAATGTTCATATATTTTTTCTAAAAACATATCAAATGTCATTTGCTGTTCTGGCGGAATAATTGACAAAACTAAAAATGAAACAATATCTTCTGAAATGCTGAACCGTTCATCCTGACCTTTTGTCGGAATAATGCAGTGGAGTTCCTTGCCTTTTGATTTAAAGATGCCAAAAGCAAATGCCGTTTTTTCTTTTCTAAAATGTTCATATTTCTTTGAAGGAGTATTTTCTTTATCAGAAGAATTTGTTCCCGCTTTATTTAATGCACTGTCAAAAGATTCTTCCAATAATTTATAGCTTTTATGACAGAATTTTTTAAAGGATTTTGAACCACACACATCAATTATCCATGGCAATTCGCTGCTTTCCAAATATGAAGCAACTGCCACAGACATCATGCGCATAACCTGAAACATAATTCCCTTAGCAAGCAAATCCAGTCTGCGGACAACAGGAAGCTGACATGACAAATAATTAAGTAATTCAGAAATTGAATTGTCTTCACAATTCTTATATGCATTTACAGGAATGAAATCCAATGAAAATTCTTCCTGTAAATCTGCTGGAGTCGCTCCAATGGCTTTTTCCCAAGTATTCTGAATGAAACTGGCTATGTTTGAGATTTTTTTTGAATCGCCCGTCATCAGATTTTTGAGCAAAAGCTCCAGTTGTTTTTTATCATCAGGTCGATTTTCCAAGCCCTGCAAAAGATGAAGATAATATAACTCCCCGCCCCTTGCCAAAAAGTTACGCTGCTTATGCCCAAACTTTGTATCTATAGTTTTTTTATCATTTTCCCAGTCAACATTCTTCTTTCTTTTCTTCAAATTGGGCGAAGTTTCACAAAAGACTAGTTCAGGACATAACGGCATAATGGCTTGAGCACACCAAGACCTTTTTTTCAAGATTACAGCATATCCGTAAAAGAAATCCTGAAGAGATTCAATTATTTCTTTTTTTTCTTTTTCATCGGAACTATCAATTTTTTTGGAAAGTTCGGTCCATAATAGTTTTAAAGCATCCCTATCCTGAGGCAGCGATTTATCTTTTTTGGAATAGTTGTAAAAAATGAATCTTTTAAGTCCTAACCTTGGCTGAACATAATAGCTAAACAGAGAATCGTTTGAATCATGAAATTTTAATTTACCTTCAATTCCATTTTCTTCTTTTGCGGAAACAAAAATAAGTAAAAACTCAATCAGATATTCATAAAGATTTTGGTCAGACAAAAATCTGTTGCCAAAAATTTGTCTGCTCAATTTATTTTTTTCTGGAGGATATTTTTCTTCATTTTCATCTCGTACGGCAGGAAAAACTTTATTACTCATAATTCACCTCTATAGTATGGAAATCTGATCGTCAGACATTTCCAATTTAAGTGCTTTATTTCCATTGTTTTTTACAATAAGCAACTCAAATTGGCCTGAAGATTTTTTTCTTTCAAGTTTTGCAGAAATTTGTACCTTTAAGTTTTCAATGCCATTGGAAAGCAACGGGTCTATATCTGTTTCAATAATTCCTTTCTGCAAATTATCAAAATAATCCAGCAAAGGCAGTGTCAATCTGATATTTAAACGTTCGTCTTTTACAGTTGGATAAAAATAATAAATGTCATTCGTCTGGTTGATTTTTCCATCATTTGATTTTACTTTTTCTATATCAAAATCATCAGTATCAAGATAACCTGTAACAAACTGGACTGTTTGCAAAACACCTGATTTTTTATTGAGAGTAACGGGAACTTTATTTCCGCTTCCTATTTTTATTCCTGTATAAATCATGGAAAGTGCATCTAAAATCGGTTTTTTGATTTTACTTGGAATATTTGCATTGTTTTTCCGGTAATCAAGGTAAGTTTTAAAATTCCTTGAAAAAATGTCTTCCAAATCCCATTTTCTCTGTTCTTCAGATGAATTGTTTTGAAATATGTAGACTCTCCGCAAAAAAGAATAAAACAAATTGCGTTCTTTATCTAAATCTGATTTTAAATCAACTGATTTTTCGATATTCTTAATTATGTTCACCCATTCGGCAGAAAACAGACTTTCATAATCACCTTTTACTATAAGCTGCTCATCAATACGCATCTTTTTTAAATAGTATTCATTTGACGAAGCGGCTTTTACTGCATTCATTTTTAATGCTTTGGAATCTTTTTGAAAACCTAAAAGACCAAAAAATAAATTTGGAAATAAATATTTTGAATTGTTCACGTTTTTAATGGAAGAACATGAAAGTCCGCCGGTCAGCATGAATGACAACTGTTCAATTATGCTTCTTACAGTCAATCTTGTGCCATGTTCCGACAACCATATATAATGATTTTCCAGAAAATTCTGAACCGATTCAGGATTCTGTGCCATTAGATTCCGATTACGAAAAATAGGACAGAAATCTTTTTTTTCACATGAACTACATTTTTTCCATAACTTTGAATCAATAATCTTTTCAAGATATTTTGGAGAAAAATAGCTGTTATCAATCGAAGCCATGTTGATTACAGAAATTGAATATCCACAAATTGGCTTCTGTTTGCCATCACTTGTTCTAATTGCCTCAATCAATTTCATTTTTGCATCTTCTCTTTTATCTTCTTCAAAAAGAGAACCAAATGTATTGATTAAAGGTCCTGTATTTGCAACGATAAATGCAAATTTATTATTTGAAGGATATGAAAGAATTTCTTTTAATTTCTTAATTTTTTCTACATCAGGCAATTCACTGAAATCCTTTATAAAAGTACATTTTTTATCTTGAACTGTAATATCAAAAATATTTACCTTTGTCTTGATTTCATATTCCGAATCAAGTTGATTTACAACCTGGTACATTATGCTTGTTTTTCCATCTCCAGCCTGACCTGACAGAATTATAACTTGCGGAGATGAAGTCATTATTATTGAAGAAATGTATTTGGAAATTCCAACTTCAACTGCCATCTGTTTATAAAAACTGTTTTCAATATTTGTTTCACTATAAGCATTTTTGTTTTTTGCGTTATAACTGTTAAGAGAATTTAAATAATCAATATAATTTGCATTCGGTTCATTCATAATTTTTCCTTCCTCTTACATCAAATCTTCAATATCTTTCAAAGCGTTTTCTAATTCTTCAAAATCCTTATCATTGGTAAACCACCCTGTGCTGAAGCGTATCGTTCCAGCAGGGCTTGTTCCTAAAAACTTGTGTGCAAACGGCGCACATTGCAAACCTGTCCTTACGGAAATATTGCGTTCAGAAAATACAGCTGACGCACTGTCGCTTGAAATTCCGTCTAACAAAATGCTTACAATGCCTGTGAAATTTTGGTTCTGTGAATTGCCTACAACTTTTATAAAATCATATTTTTCAAAAATCTCTAAAAGACATTTTCTGTTTTGGACTTCTTTTTCAAAAAGTTTCTGAACTCCAATTTCTTTTATCCACTTTAAGCTGGCATTTAAGCCTGCAATTCCTAAAATATTCTGCGTTCCCATTTCAAACTTTTCAGGCAAAGAAGAAGGCATATCCTGATTCAAACTTTCAAAGCCTGTACCACCAAATAAAACCGACGGAAGATTAAAATCTTTTTTCATTATAAAACCGCTGATTCCTGTTGGTCCGTAAAGAGTTTTGTGTCCGGCAAAGACTGCAAAATCAAAATTCTGACTTAAATTCAAATCCACAAGACCTGCACTTTGAGAACAATCAGCAACAGTTACGGCATTAAAACTTTTAGCAATTTCAAAGATTTTTTCTACAGGAGAAATCAAGCCGATAACATTGCTTACGTGACTGACTATTACTAAATCCGGTTTATTTTCTTCAAAGGCATATTTGATTTTTTCAAAATCGTAATTCAAGTCCTCATCACAATCTAAAACATGAACCTTTATTTCGTGAGTTTTTTCCATAGCATGCAAAACCCGTGTTACGGCATTATGTTCAAATGGCGAAATATAAATATTTATTGCACCTTTAAAGACAAGCCCATGAATAATCATATTCAACGCAATTGTTGCACTTGGAGTAAAAATAACCTGATTGGCAGGACAATGAAAAAGTTCCAGCAGTAAATTCCGTGTTTCATTTATAATAACGCCAGAACTTTTTGCCTGCGATGAATTTCCACGGCCATAATTTCCACCAGAACTTTTGTAAAATTCCGTCATAAAATCATAAACACAATCTGGTTTTGGAAAAGTTGTTGCTGCATTATCAAAATACGCCATCATTTACCTCCGCATAATTCCAAAAGAATGTTTACTAAAACCTGACGTTTTTCACTTTCGTTAATGGAAAGAGCCATACCTTTAATTGAATTCCTAATTGAACGGTCTAAAAGAAATGCAGTTTGACTAAGTTCTGCTTTATCAAAAATCTTAGATTGCAACTTTCCATCTTTATCTGCAAAATTAAGCTGATAAGAATCTGGCTTTAAGGCCACTGCCTGATTGTTCCGATTATCTAAGACTGAACCCTCAAAGGAAGAATTTTCAGCATTAGCCTTAAAGCCTTTTATGTTTTTAATTGCGGTTTCAAAAGTTTTATCATTCCAGTCTTCAAACTTTAAATCTGTTGCAATAAGTCCGATTTGTTTTATCAGGTATAAATCAGAATCATTCTGCACATTACAAGTTTGAAGGAATTTAGAAGTATTATCACTAAAGACAACATTAAAAACCGCTTTATTTAATGAATCAGACCAATCAAATAAAACCTTGCAAAGTGTCTTTTCTTTTTCATCTTGGCTTGCAAAAACTTTATAAACTTCGTTCTTGAAAAATAAAATCAGTTTTTCTAAAACTTCATCAAAATAAACTTTTGCATTTTTTATTTCATTGACAGAAGCAAATGATTTCTTTAGTTTTACGAAAATAAAATCCTGACTGCTTGCTGCCTGCCTTAAATCTTTTAAGAATGCTTTGTAAACTAGTGGTATTTCTGAATTACAGTATGAAAGCCGAGTTTCTTTAGTAAATTTAGGCAAAGAAACATACCAACGGCGCATTGCATTAAATACAAAGTCATAGGAATTATTTTTTTCGCTGTCATTTATGTATTGTTCAAAAATCAAAGCCAGATCATTTACAAAATCTTCTTCATTTTTAGACCAGTCCATAAAGCCTGCAGAATATTCTTCAGGGGTTTCATTTATTTTATTAAGCAGCTCAACAGAAAGCAAAACCTGTTCTGCATGATGATAAAAAATAATCTGCTTTTTATATTCATGAATAACACATGCAATAAGCAACGGAATGATTCCTTTACGCATTCCGATGCCATTTTTATCAGAAGTCAAATCTTTATAAAGAAGTTCAAAACTTTTTTGCTTGCCTTGTTTTATACTAGTAAAATAATTCTTAATTAAATCCAAACAGAAAGATACTTTTTTATCAGCTGGAATCAAATTTATTTTTGCACAATCTGATTTTTCATCATCACAAAGGATTTGAGTTTTATACAAAACGCTTTGCATGACAGAAAGTTCCTGACTTGAAGTAATACCCAGCTGCTTCTGAAGGTTTGTCTTTAAAAGTTCTGCAACAATTTTATTTCTGGAACGAAGGGACATGCTTGTTATAATATTTTTATTCAATGCCTCGTTTACAATTACTGGTGTTTTTGAATAAAACTTATCACAAATATCAGAAAGCAGTTCTGAAACATCAGACTTTCTTTTTATGATTTTAATTTCGCCATTATAAAAGTAATCTGCATTAGCATTCTGGCTTTGCGTATAGATAGAAACAAAATTATCAATAACTTCCATTAAATCGTCATAAATAATTTCATATTCATTCTGTAAAACAGAATCCTGCTGGCATTCAGATTTTAACTCAGCAACGGCATTCAATTCCTGTGCTATTTTTTCTATTTCTGCAAATTTCTTGGGTAGAATAAAAACACATTTTGAAGAATAACTGTTTTTAGTCAAGGAATCTAAAACTTCTTTTCTGGAATTTTTAGTCTTTAACAAAACTGCATAAATAACACCGTCGGCTTTTATATTTTCACTTTTTATAGTCCAGTTTGTGTCTTCTTTAATTTCATCCTGGGCAATAAAACTGAATGAAAAATAACGGGTTATTTCGTTTTCATCATTATAGCGTAGCGGATAAAGAAATTTGTTAAAATTGCATTGATTCAGCGTCTGTTTTAAAGAAAAGTTATGAGAATTCTTTTGAATTCTTTTTTGAATTTCTGCTGTAATGTCAACACCGGAACTTTGCTTTAATGAATAAAAATTATTGCTGCGCTTTAAATAAACAAGGCATTCATTTTTTACAAGACTATCTAACGCCTTTTCAACCTCTTCTCTTGAATAGTCAAAGCGGAAAGATTCAATAATCGTATTTTTTGATGGAGTAAGTTTTTCAAATATCTGAAGAATATAGATTAAAGAAATTGTCTTTATAATCTTTGAACCAAGACTGTTATCACAAATCTTTTCCAGTATTTTTGAAGTCAAAATATAGGTTTTATATAATTCATCAGAATAAATTTCTTTTTGAAATAAAGGTTCAAAATAGTCATACAAAACATCCGGAGTTAATAAATTAAATTTATCCTGATTATGTTTCTGTAAAAACTTTTCAAGACCATTTGCAGATTTTGAAGACAAAAAGGTAAACAGAGTTCTTTCGTTTTGTGCAATCTTTTCAGAAAGACGTGGAAGAATATAGATTGAAACAGGATGAAGAGGATAGCATCCTTCAAGCAATTGTTTTATTTGTTCCTTAGAAAATTCATTAAACAAAGATACCGTTTCTTTTGAAATAAGACCTTGAAACTTTTCTTCGTTTTTTTTGGCAAATTCATTCCATAACTTTTCATCTTTAATGATTACATTTTGAATGACTTCATAAGTTTGTGAAAAATTATTATTCAATCGAACATGCAAAAATCTTTCGCTTATACCACGCCAGCCGTCAATTTTCTGCTTTGGCAATTTATCAATGTAATTGCTGATTTCTTTATGGCAAATAAGCATTAAATGAAGCTGCTCTTTTCCGGAACGGTTACATTTTTCTGCAAAATCCTGAAGCATTTTTGTATCGCTGATTGTGGCTTCAGCAATATTTGTTTCAAGATATTTTGAAAACTCATCATAAACAACATAAATGCCTGTATATTCAGTTTTTTCTTTAAGACTTTTTATAACACTTTCAAAAATTTCTACAACATCAAAAGAACCAAAAGGGTTAAACTTGCCACCGGAAGTCAGTTCAGGATAAATCTTCAAAAACTGTTCATAAGTCTTGTTATTATAATCCTGAAGTTTTTCAATTATGGTTTCTGCCTTTTTTCCAATTTGTTCTTCAAACTGTAAAAGTGTTTTAGGGTATTTTTTCTGCCAGCGTAGAATTGTCTGAATTGCAGACTTAAAATTAGTTTCAGGCATCAGATTGTCTAACTTGTTTTGTAAAAGAGTTTTTTCCAATGCATTCAAAAAATTCTGGCTTACACTGGAAGAAGTTCCTGTTATTAAAACAGGCAGCAGCTTACATTTGCTTTCAGAATAATTTTGAATCAAAGCCTTTAACTTATTGTCTTTTTCAATTTCCTTTTTTAATTTAGGAAACTTTTCCAAAGGTTCGTCCTTTAATAAATTTAAAACCGTCAAGACAAGATGAGATTTTCCCTTTCCGTATGCACCGACTAAAACACGCGCCCTTTCCGTTGAATCTGATTTTGTGCTTAACAGGATTTCTTCTATAAATTTAAGTGCATCGTGTGTGGGAATAAACGACTGCAACTTCTTTTTGTTTTGCAAATCGTATGCAATGTTTACAGAGTATTGAAAGCCATCTTCTATTTTTATCATTTCATTCATTTATTCAATTCCTTGTAGAAATTCTGAACACAGTCTTCAAAAGAAAATAATTTCGTTAGCTGAATTACATCAAGACCAGCTGTCCTTATTATTTTTAATTCGCCGGACTTTTCGATATTCTGTAAAATATCAAGCAGCAAAATTGAATCCAAATTAAAGCATTTTCCTATATTGCATTGGGCATTGAGCAAATCATCTATGGATATTTCAAGCTTTCCTTTTGCATTGTCACAGATAATTGCAAGAATTATCCATTTATTAAAACTTAAAGATGACGATGAAGTTTTTTTATAAGTTGTAATACCGTTTTTCTTATGGGCGACAGAAATTAAATTCAGTTCTGCCAACGGGCAGGAAATATTATTTTCCGGATCAATTTCTTCTTCCGTAGTTTTATGTTTAGAAAGATAAGTATTGATAATGCATTCAAAGTCACTTGCTAAAGAGGAATCCTGAATTTCTTTGGCAGACTTTTCTGAAATGAATTTTCTGATTTCCAGAATAAAATCTTCTTTTGTAAATTCAATAAAATTAAATTCATTGAAAAAGTAAAACCAGGAAGTAGCTTCGCAAAAATTAGATGCCAGCTTATATTGCAAAAGCTGTATTGTTCCCATTTCTTCCAGATATTTGTCATTTTCAAAAAGTGTTTTTCCAAAGTCAGAAAGCTTTACGCATCCTTTCTTTGTATCTTTTTCTATTAAGCCTGTAACGCCAAGCCAATATTTTAAGGATTTAACCATATTAGTTCCAAGTCCAAGAGAAACTGTAGCCGGAACATTTTTATCAATGAATAAATCATTTTTCTTTGCAACGTTTTTCATTCCCTTAGAAAGCCAGCCTTTACGGATGTAAAAGCTTTCATGAGCGCGGAATTTTAATTCTTTATTTTTTTCTGTTTCAGTCATTTTCTTCTGCCTTCGTTTTTAAATATTTATCCATCATGCATCCGCCTGTTAAATACTTTTGAGAAACACACATTTTGCAATGGATACATTTTGTTTCATCAATAAAATATGAATTTCCTATAATGGAAATTGCTCCTTTTGTGCAAAGAGCTTCACATTTTAAGCATTGTCTGCATGAATTGAATTTTCGCACCTGATAGCCAATCCGCCGCTGTAAATCTTCGTGGTCACTTGCATTCATTGTTTTTACTTTTACAGCAAAATCAAAATCATTTTTTGCAAAGGGCTGAATTGAAATAATCGGCACGTTTGTTTTTACATCTAAAACCAATGTTTCATTTATTATCTTCTGTCCCAATTCTTTAGAAACTTTTCCAAACGGTACAAAAAGGTTTGTAAAGCTTTCATCACATCTTTTATTTATCCTGTAAATCTTAGCGTGTTCTTCTGTTGTGCAGTTTGTAAATTTAATCTTTACGTCTTCGCTGGATTTTAATCCATTGCCGCCTTGCCGTGCTTTCCATTTTCCGCTGTCTACGTAAACTTCAGGGTCTGGCTTGCCAACCTTTTTTGCAAAGGAAATCAGGAATTCTCTCCAGGCTTTATATTTATCTTTCATATAGATTTGAGCCAAAAACTGAGCACGGCTGTTGTTGTTCGGGCAGCACCAGCATCCTACACGGTCATAACCAAGTTTATAAGCATCATTAAAATCAACATCGTTTGAAGTCAAATAAAGCCAAATGTCGCAGTCTTTCCAAAAGAAAATTGGAGAAGCAACTGTCTGCTTTTGGATTTTTACATCCTCTCCGCCTTTTTGGATTCTGTTATATTTGCTTCGAGAAACTGATTCTACTTTTCTTATTCCGTAAAAAGTCGTTATTCGTTCTGTTCCAAATAAATTATTCTGTATTCTTGAAATGGGACCGGTTTTAAACATGGAACAGCACCACCGCATCATTCTTGCAGGCGGTCCAATATCTTCTGCAACTTTCATAAAGGTTTGGTCTTCATTTTTTGCAGTCATGAAAATTGCGTAGGGATGATTTTTCTTGTAACGTTCTGCATATTCTAAAGTTGTTTCAAATTCAAGTGTTGTGTTACCGAAAATATGAACTATACTTGGATTGCTCAGCGCCTTTGTAACAACATCCGCCGTGACAGTTGAATCTTTTCCACCGCTGAATGAAATTACAAGGTTTTCGTTATTTACAGAATCTGCAACTTCCTTTACAAAAGAAAATGCTTCATCCGTTATTTCATCTAACCTGTTTTTGTTTACCTTGCAAAATTTTCTAATATAAAAATCAAAATTATTCTTTTCATTTTGAATTTTATATTTTTCCAAACCGTCAATAATTTCTTCTATGTCAGCTTTTTCAAGTTCTGTATTTGATAAATTCTGAACCTTACCGTTTATGTAATATTTATTGTTTGAACACCATACAGAATCGTCTATATATTTCAACGGGACTTTTTTAATCAATTCAAAAAGCAGCCTTTCTTTAGGATAAACAGGCCGCAAATCTGATGCCAGATACGTAAGCTTGCTTTTACATTCCGGGCAGAAATTACCGTTTTCGTTTTTTTCTTGAATTACAGGAACATTACAGTCTGGGCACAAAAATACAACTGAAGCAGAAAAGTCCTTATAACAAGTATGACACTTTAAACGTTCGTTTTTAGTAGCAGGCTTTTATATTTTAAGTAACCATATGTTTAGGAAAAATCATTAACAAAAACTGATTATTTTTGCTTAAAATGCTTATTTGTGCTACAATAATTCTATCATTTTAATGGAAAGAGTATGAATTTGCAGGAAAATCATAAAGAAAATACAAATCAAAGTGCTACTAAAAACGAACCTTTTTTGTATCACTATTTTTTATTTAATTTAATATTTTTGCCTTTTGGTGAGAACATCCTTCACTTTTCTTGTTTATCTAATCATCTTTCCTAACGTTGGTTAACTATATCCTTAACGTTGCTTCACTTTTTCTCAACTCGTTAAGAATGTAATATTTACAGTAAAAGGCACCTCTTCTGTAATAATCTCCATAATAACATTCAACCCCAAATTTTTCTTTGTATCTTTTCCTTAATTCTTCAATTTCTTCATGAGATGGCCTATCCTGTTTTTTCTGTTTTTTTTTGTTTTTTATGCAGTCAACAAGTTCTTCATCACAATTAAACACATCGTAGACAATATAATCTTCCTTGAATAATTTTTTATAGTCATTAAGTAATTCTTTTAAAGTATCTGAATCAACCATAAATATACTCCCGTATCAGCTGCAGACTACAACATCACTTTTGCGGACCAGCCTTCTTCAAAACCGTTGAACACGGCAGAATGCCACATTTCTTCCAGCTTAAAATATGAGTAGGATTTAAAATCCTGCCTTACCATAGGCAAATCCACATTGCACAATCTGGCATTCCGTTCTTTAATCGCGCTAAAATAACTGCGTGCAGGCAGAATGTTGGATTTAGCACTGTTGCAATAAGGGCACGCTAAAACAAAGTTCCAAAGCTTATCATCCTTTACAAAAGACCATGGAATAAAATGGTCTACAGGAGTACTTTTATTGTCTTCTTTAAGCATACGACCGCAATAAAAACATCTGGTCTGGTTAAAGTCCTTCAGTATGACTCTGTAAGGGTTTAAGTTCTGCCTTTCTGTAGATGCATCCAGCTTATTTGCAAGGGCATAGGAATCTTCTTCAAGGTTTGCCTTTTCCAGATACTTTATCCATTCATAATAATTCTGCTTTTCAAAAACTGATTTGTATTTTACAAGCGCAACAAAAACATCATGGTTTAAAGTTATTCCGTCGGATTTATCTTTTTTATTAAAATGATAGAACTGATCGTCAGTATCTCCGCAAAAGGCTGCTACAACATTTTTCATCATCTGCTTCTTTACATTTTTTATAATTTCAAGCTGCAAATCTGGCTTTAGGCTTTCAAACGGAAAAATGCTCATTTTTTCTTTATAGCAGAATCCATACTTATCACAGAATGCAAACAGTTCCTTTTCAACGCTTGTAAATTCATGCCGGGATGTTTTGATTTCCTGGCGCAAGTGATAATTCAACACAAGATTCCAGTAAATTTCTGTAAACCGCGACGCAATATTGTCATAGGAAAGAAAGTCCGTATCAAGGTCTACATTAAAAACATTGTCTATCAGGGACTTAAAAAAGGCATATTTATACGTTGTTGTATGATGGGAATTTCCAGACAAAGCTTTGTTTACCATTGCTATGACGTCGTCTTCTGCTATCGGGCGGAAGGGTACACTATTGCTGTCTGAATTCCATCTTGTCTGTGACATGGCCTTATTATAATCTTTTATGCTGAATTTTGAAACAAAAAAAAGAATTCCCGCCTACGTACATAACCGCCATCGTCTTTCAGCGTAATGCCCATCGTCCACGGAATGAACCTGCATGGACTATTATCAGAATCTCTATAGACTATTTTCAGAATGCTCTAGGACTATCAACATCATACTGATGGACTATCAGCATCATACTGCAGGTACTGTCAGCATTATACTGTAGGACTATCCGCAACATGCTGTAGGTACTATCCGCATTATGCCGTAGGTGCTATCCGCAACATGCTGTAGGTGCTATCCGCATTATGCTGCAGGTACTGTCAGCAGCGTGCGCATAGTTCTATGCATAACAGACAATTTATAAGGCAGATTTTTCAATGAAATTGCAAACATTCTTTGGCACTATCATTTTTTTCTTGAGCTTTACATGCTGCTATTTTGCAATAATTCTTCTGCAAGGTATTTGTCGCTTCTGCAGTGCATGTCAGAAATACCGCTGCTTATTTCTTTATACAAAGGCGAAGAATAAAAAACAGATAAAGACTCCCGTAACGTCCTGCCGCTAAGAACAGCATATTCTTCAACAACTCTTGCGTATTTTTTTTGCAATAAAATCTGGTTTGCCTGCATTAGACTTCCTCACTTTTTACAAACGTTAAATAGTTATCTAAAACTTCCTGCCTTGTAATGCATATTTGAAGATTAGGTTTTTCGTATTTAAGTCTTTTTATTGCTTCTGATTTATCAATCAAGTTGTCAAAAAATAATTCGATTGTGTTAAAAACTTTATCGTTTGCAACACCCCCCGATTATTACGTCATAAGGACTGTTTTCCCCGTTCCTGCATTTTACGATAAAGTCAAGCCATTGTTCCGTGTAACCTTCAAATTCAAGGACTTTGCATTCTGCTTTTATTTTATCAAGATTTATGTTGTATAAAGAAACAATACCCTTGCCTGATTTTAATTTATATCGTTCTGCCCATTTTTCTGCCTGACTTTTTATTGGAGTTATATAAAATCCTTTGCCAAAATCAACATTGTTTCTTGAATGAATTACATATGGATTTTTTACTTCTATAGAGGAACCGTGATAAACTGTCATTTTATTTCCTCCAGACGCCATGTTGAACCATACATTCAATAATGTCGTTTACAATATAGTCTTTACTTTGAGTATGAAGAACTTCATAATTTGGAATAATATATTCATCAAGAATATGCGACTTTTCTGATAACAGGTTATATGCTTCGTTCCCTGCAATACCAAGTTTTTGGGCTACGTTTTCTATACAAAAAATCTCAAATTCAGTAACGTTTTTTTTCTGCATCAGTCATGGCTTTCTTCTTCTTTACTGTCAGGGCTGTATGTAAATCCTTCGTCTTTTCCGCACCAGTTAAGTTCAAGTTTTTGCATTGGCATATCAAGGCTCCTTTCTTTTAGGGCTATTATACCATAAAAATACTTATCTTCCATTAAGTTTATAAATTATCTTTTGAACTGATTCTTTACCTTGTTCTCATCACCGTTTTTTCATGGACTTTACAAAGGCATAACTTAAAATTTACACCGCAGGTTTATTCTAAAAGCCATGGAAATAGATAAAATCCTGGCAGAAAAAGAACTAAACGTAGAATTCCAGCCCATAGTATCACTGGAAAACGGAGACATTATAGGCTACGAAGCATTGTGCAAAATAGCAGAAAAATCAGTATCGGATTATTTTGATTCCCTGGACATGGACAGCAAAAAGCGGCTGGAAAAGCAATGCCGCAAGACAATCCTTAAAACCAATGCCATGCTAAGAAACCATAAAAAGCTTTTCATAAACATAAACCCGGATTTGCTGAGCGACGAAGAATTCAACGGCGACTACACCAAGCGCAAAATAGAAAAATACCAGAACAGCATAAACAGCATAATCCTTGAAGTAAGCGAAAAATGCTGCAACGCAGAAGAAGAACTTTTATCCATTGTAAACCACTATAAGTCTCTGGACTTTAGGATTTGCCTTGACAATACAGGCTCTGCATATTCAGGCCTGGGCAGAATCTGCGCCTTAAACCCGGACTTTATAAAGATAGACAAAAAGATAATCCATGAAATCCAGAATGACGAAATAAGGCAGTCCATGATAAAAAGCCTTGTTACCTTCTGCAAGGAATCGGGCATTATTTTGATTGCCGTGGGCATAGAAACATCCCAGGAGCTGGACGTTATTTTAAAGCTTGGCATTTCCTTTGCACAGGGCTTTTATTTTTCCAGGCCTGCCCTTATGCTGCCAAAGGTAAGTGCAGAATCCTATTCAAGAATAATCAACTTCAGGAAGAATCAGGCATCCCTTGAAAACCCTAAAAAAGAAACAAAGGACAAAAAGCAGAAAGATAAAAAGAAGGAAAGCACACTTACCTTTGACGGCATTACTTCAGGCCGCCCTATCGGGGAACTTTGCACCCGCGGCGTTACGGTTTTTCCTGACATGCCTGTTACGGAACTTCTGCACTTTTTCCATTCCAACGAAGAATGTTCCATTGTTACCGTCGTTGATTTAAATCATAAGATTTTAGGCGTCATTCCGCGGAACACCCTGCTGGATGCCCTGGGCGGCCAGTACGGCTACGGACTGAATTATAAAAAGCTTGTAAAGGATTTAATGCTGCAGGAGTTCATAACCCTTGACTACAACGAATTTGTAGAAACGGCAGCAGCCAAGGCAACTTCCCGCCCGGAAAAAAACATTTACGATCCTATGATTATTTCCAAGGAAGATGCCTACTTTGGCATCGTAACCGTAAAGGAACTTCTGGACAGCATTGTTACAGTAGAAGTAAGCGAGCGAACGCGCGAAATAAACCGCAAGAACCGCCTGCTACAGGAACAGCAGCGCGTGCAGAAACTGGACATGCACATGGCAGAACTTGTGCAGAAAAGCTTTTACCCCGTTTCTGCTCCGTGCCGGGACAACTGGGACTGTGCCTTTTATTTTAATCCCATGTCCAGTGTTTCCGGCGACCTTTACGACTTTTACTATGACAGGGACGGCCGTTTCTGCGGCACTGGTCTTTTTGATGTTTCAGGCCACGGCGTTGCATCGGGTCTGGTTGGCATTTTGTCCAAGTATCTTGCAGAAAAGATTTTTATGGGTGGCCTTGATAAAAAACTTAATAAGGTTATAGAAGAATTTAATAAGACTTTAACGGCAGAAAAAGGAATGGTAGAAAACTACCTTACGGGAATATTCCTGCGCGTAAAGGACAGCCTTGTAGAATATGTTAGTGCAGGCCACTGCGACGTGCTTGTAAAAAGCTATGGCGCAGACACCTGCAAAACAGGAATTCTTGGAGACAAGGACGGTTCTTTCCGCGGGCGTTTTTTGGGCATACCGGGCCTTGACGGTGAAAAGTTTGAAACAGTTAAGGCAAATGTAAAAAAAGATACTTACCTGCTTTTATTTACTGACTGCTTAATAGAAAGCCGCAATCTTGCCGGAGATGAAATGGGCATTGATTTATTGCAGAAGGTTTTTAAGAAGGCACCGAAAGGCAAGGCAAAGGAAGTACTGGATTATGTTCTTGATTCCTTTAACGCCTATACGGAAGCTGTTCCTTTAAGGGACGACCTAACGGTGATTGTAATGCACTATGTGGGGGTATAAAAAAAGACCGTGGCAGATGCCACGGTCTTTTTTTTTATAAACTATTGTAAAATAGCACCTTTGTCTGGTTTACGCTACTGTAATATAGCTCCCTTGTCGGCAGAGCTTACTAATTTTGCATAACGGGCAAGGTAGCCGGTCTTTACTTTTGGTTCCGGAGCAACCCACTTTGCCTTGCGTGCGGCAAGTTCTTCGTCGCTTACTTCAAGGTGAATCTTGTAGTTGTTGATGTCAAGGGTAATCATGTCTCCTTCTTCTACTAAGGCAATTGGTCCGCCAACGGCAGCTTCCGGAGAACAGTGTCCAAGGGAAGCACCGCGTGTTGCACCGCTGAAGCGTCCGTCTGTAATCAGGGCAACCTGCTTATCAAGTCCCTGGCCTGCAAGGGCTGCTGTTACGGCAAGCATTTCCCTCATGCCTGGTCCGCCCTTAGGGCCTTCATAGCGGATGACTACAACGTCGCCCGGCTTTATCTGTGCTTTCTGAACGGCTTCCATTGCTTCTGATTCATCATTGAAAACACGTGCAGGGCCTGTGTGGTGCATTAATTCCTTTGCACATGCAGAACGCTTTACGACTGTTCCGTTTGGAGCAAGGTTTCCGAAAAGGATTGCAATGCCGCCGTTGTCGCTGAACGGGTTTTCTATCGGGCGCAGGATTTCAGGATTGCGGTTTTTAACGCCAGCAATGTTTTCTGCAATGGTCTTGCCAGTGGCTGTAATCAAAGAAGTGTTGATTAAGTTTTTCTTTGCAAGTTCTGCAAGGACAGCCTGAACTCCGCCTGCATCGTCAAGTTCGCACATAAAGGTGTGGCCTGCAGGTGCCAGGTGGCACAGGTTTGGTGTCCTGTTGGAAATTTCATTTACTTCATGTAGGTCAATATCGATTCCTGCTTCGTGGGCAATTGCCGGCAGGTGAAGCATTGTGTTGGAAGAACATCCCAATGCCATGTCGGCTGTAAGTCCGTTGCGGAAGCTTTCTTTTGTCATCATCTGGCGTGCAGTAATTCCTTTTTTATACATGTTCATTACGGCCATGCCTGCGTGTTTTGCAAGGGCAATGCGTTCCCCTGTTACGGCAGGAATTGTTCCGTTGCCAGGAAGACCAAGGCCTAAAACTTCTGTTAAACAGTTCATTGAGTTGGCGGTAAACATTCCGGAACATGCGCCGCATCCAGGACATGCACGGTGTTCCATTTCCTTAAGCTGTTCTTCCGTAACCTTGCCTACAGCAAGACCGCCTACGGCTTCAAACATATCTGTCAAGGAAAGGTTC
Organism: Spirochaetia bacterium; assembly: GCA_022768865.1. Classification (GTDB taxonomy): domain Bacteria; phylum Spirochaetota; class Spirochaetia; order Treponematales; family Treponemataceae; genus Treponema_D. The sequence goes on along the minus strand of JALELH010000024.1, from coordinate 5,290 downwards.
TTTCCCGAATACGGATTTGAAGGATCATTGCCTGCAAGATGGCCCGGCATCATTGGTCCGCCTGAAACAAAGACTGTAGGCAGGTCAAGGCGTGCTGCAGCCATTAACATGCCAGGAACAATTTTGTCGCAGTTAGGAATCATTACCAAAGCATCAAACTGATGTGCCTTTGCAACGCATTCTACAGAGTCTGCAATAAGTTCGCGTGTTACAAGGGAATACTTCATTCCTTCATGTCCCATGGCAATGCCGTCGCATACACCGATGGCCGGGAATTCTATTGGTGTTCCGCCTGCCATGCGCACGCCTGCCTTTACGGCTTCTGCAATGCGGTCAAGTTCTATATGGCCAGGAATAAGTTCATTCTTTGCACAGATGATTCCGACCATTGGCTGGTCAAGTTCTTCATCAGTATAGCCTGATGCGTAATAAAGGGAACGATGGGGTGCACGTGCTATGCCTTTGCATGCATTGTCAGATTTTTTTGCCATAGAAATACCTCGATACTTTGTTTTAAGTTAAGTAAGTTTACAATTCCAGGTTCTGTCAGGCTAAAAAGCATGCCCGATGAAACCTGAAAATTAAAACAAGTATAATTTTATTCGCTGATTTTTTCAATTAAATAATGACTTGTGTTTCCTTAAGGCTGCAAAAAATGCTATTATCTTTTTATGAATGAAATTGAACTTAAAGCCCGCGTTAAGGACAAGGCAGCAGTGGAAAAAAAGTTAAATTCCTTTGCAGCCTTTAAGCACGCGGTTACAAGAGACGATACCTATTTTAAAAGCCCGTCCGTGAAAGCTAAGAAAATAAGAATAAGGCAGGAAACTGAAGACGGTAAAGTAAGATGGTTTTTAACTTACAAAAAGAAAGAAAACAAAAAGTCTTCAGACGGAACTTTAACGGAAGTAAACGAAGAACTTGAAACAGAAATTGAAGATCCGAAGCCCATTGCCACATATTTTCTGGATTCTGACTTTACGGTTGACTTAACAAAGCACAAGGAAATCCTTGGATGGACTTTTGAAGGTGCAAATCTTGAACTTTGCAATGTTCCACCCCTGGGCTGGTTTCTGGAAATTGAAATCCTTACAGAAAAAAATGATGATGATGCAGTTCAGGCTGCACAAAAGAAACTTAAGGAACTTCTTTTAAAAGCCGGACTTACGGCAGATGATATAGAAGAAAAATATTATTCCCAGTTGCTTAAGGAATACTATAAATAAGGAGAAAACTATGTTTGATTTAAGATCTTTTAAGAGCGCTGCACTAAACCAGCTAAAGGGCAGATGGAAAGTGCCGTGCATTGCAACATTGATTCTGATTGCGGTTTTTGCCGTTATTGAAGGCAGCAGTGCCTTGACTTACGGAACCATCGGCGGAATTCTTTCTACATTTGTTTATGGTTCTTCTGCCATTGCCTTTACAAATATTTTTATCCTGCTATATCTTTCTAATGACAAGATTACCTTTTCTGATTTTGTAAACGGCTTTTCTGACTTTTTAAAGGGTTTCCTTGGAATGCTGTGGATGAGCCTTTGGATTTTCCTCTGGTCCCTTCTTTTTGTAATTCCTGGCTTTATAAAGGCTTTTGCCTATTCACAGATTTTCTTTATTCTTTCTGACAATCCTAAAATCGGCGTAATCAAGGCAATGAACATAAGCAAGGTTATTACCCAGGGACACAAGGCCGACATTTTCTGCCTTGCCTTTTCTTTTATAGGCTGGTATTTTCTTGGCATTATTACAGGCGGCGTTCTGTTTGTATGGATTATTCCTTACGAAATGGCAACATTTACAAATGCCTACTATTACCTTAAGCAGGAAGCAATCAGGACTGGCAAGCTTACACCGGCAGATTTTGAAAGCTGATATATAAAAAAGGAGAATAATTAAAAATGAGAAAAGCAAATAAAGGATCGGTTGTTTTTGGCGTTATAATTGCACTTGCTGTTTTCTGCGGCATTTCTTCTATTATAAAGACTGCAAAACCGGCTTCAAAGGCAGACGCAAAGCCAAAGGCTGAATTCAAGTCTACGGAAAAAAAGCAGAACACTTTAATAAAGGCATTGAGCGGCAATAAAAACGGACGCTCTAAAACTCCTAAAGGAGAATACATTGCCCGCATAGAAATTAAAGGCGTAATCACGGAAGCTGGAGACACTTACAGCCAGAAGTGGATTGAAGATACTCTGAAAGAACTTAAGGAAGACAAAAACAACAAGGGCATTATTCTGACAATTAATTCCCCAGGCGGTGGCATTTACGAAGCAGACGAAACTTACCTTGCCATCCTTGATTATAAAAAAGAAACCAAGCGCCCTGTTTATGCCTACTGCAAAAGCTTAACTGCAAGCGGCGGATATTACATTGCATGTTCTTCTGATTACATTATGGCAAACAGGAATTCTTTAGTTGGTTCCATCGGTGTTATCTGCGGTCAGTTTGTAGACTTAACTGCCCTTATGGAAAAATACGGAATCAAGATGAAGACAATCCATTCCGGCAGAAATAAAATCATGGGCTCTGTAAGCGAACCTTTGACGGCAGAACAGGAAGCAATAATGCAGCAGATTTGTGACGAAGGCTATGATCAGTTTGTAGGTATTGTTTCTGACGGCAGGGGCTTAACAAAAGAAGAAGTTATAGAACTTGCAGACGGCAGAATCTATACTGCAAGGCAGTGCATGGAAAACAGGCTTATAGACAGCATTGGTTCCATGGAAGACCTGGAAGATGCCATGAAGCGCAAGGAATTTGATTTTGCAGATATAGAAGTAATTGACTACAGCTATACAAAGCCGGAAAGCATTTACAACATGTTTATGGGTGCTGCAAGAAATTTAAGCAGAAGTTCAATTGGCGGTGCAATCCTTCCAAAAGCCGTAGAAGACAAACTCAACAGCAGAATTGAATTTCCTGCCTACTATTGTGATTTGTTCAATTAAAAAATAAATAGAAATGCTTAAAGCCGGATTTTATTTATTCGGCTTCCATTAAGTTTTTTACTGCCGTAACAAGTTCCGGTATGAACACCGGCTTTTTGAAGTAATATTTTACGCCAAGGTCGCGGCAGGTTCTTTCTGCTTCTTCATCTTCAAGACTGGTTACAATTATTACCTTTGGTTTTCCAAAAGCGTCACTTGTATTTATTGTGCGGCATATTTTAATTCCGTCTACGCCAGGCAGGCTTAAATCAAGAATAAGGCAATCCGGCAACTTTTTTACTGCCATGGATCCTGCTTCAAAGCCATCAAAGGCCTGGTATATTTCTACATCTTCAAGGTTCTTTTTCAGAAGGGAAACACTTACATTATTAAAGCTTTCATCGTCATCAACAAAAAGGATTTTATAGATACGCTTTTCTTCGAAGTCGTTTTTGCACTGGGAAAGAAGTTCTTCAGGAACCCTCATTTCCCTTAGTTTCATAAACTGAACAAGGTCATCAGGATAAACACGGAACTGACCGCCGGGAGTTTTATATGCTTTTAAATGTCCGCTTTTAATCCAGTTGATTGCCGTCTGATTTACGACACCACAAACACGGGCTACTTCAAGGGCTGAATAAACTAAGGATTTTTCTTCAATTTTCCTGCTCATGTTGATTTATCCTTTGTGAAAAAGAAAACTTTCCCCTTGCGTGTATATACTATAACACTATTTTTGCAAAGTTTAAATAAATATTAACGGAAAAAGTTACAATCCAATTCAAAATTTACAATTAACAATCTTCTTTCATTACGGTTTCTATTTCTTTTAAGGTAAAGCCTTTCTGAACAAGGGAAGATTTGATTTTTTCTGTGTCTTTCTTCAGGTTTCTGATTTTTCTGTATGCACGTGCACAAATGTCAAGTTCATTGTGTTCACTAAAGAATTCATCCAGGGCTTTTTTTGCAGCTGTTCTTTCAACGCCCCGGCCGGTAAGTTCGGCTGCAAGGCGTATTCTGCCTTCTGCATGGTCAATGGAACGTGTTCTGAGCCATGCTCCTGCAAAACGCTGGTCATCCAGGTAATGGACGCTTTCAAGATAGTCTAAGGCCGCATCAATAGCTTTTTTATCAATTTGTTTTTTAATCAGCTTCTGGGTAAGGGCATAGCGGCAATGTTCGGCACGGGCCAGATATGTCATTGCGGCATATTCTGCACTGTAAACAAGGGCAGCGTTTAAAATGTCTGCCGTCTCTTCATCGTTAAATTCAGCACCTGCACAGATGCGTTCTGAATCAACAAGAGACAGATATTCCGTGCGCAAAAAAAATGCAGACCCTGCTACCGGTGTAATTTCGTACACACCATGCAAAGTCTGCACCATTTCCCGAATAAGCATTGGAAACTGTATAAAATATAAGTTTAGCGCTTTGAGAACTGGAATCTGCGGCGAGCACCACGCTGACCGTACTTCTTGCGTTCTACCATACGAGAATCGCGAGTAAGGTAACCGTTAGCCTTAAGTGCTGTGCGTGCATTTGGATCAACCTGTGTAAGTGCACGTGCAAGTCCATGAAGACAAGCAGCAGCCTGTCCGTTAAGTCCGCCACCAAATACATTGATGAGGACATCATATTTATTTGCGTTTGATGTAACAAGAAGCGGCTGGCTTACAAGGCTAACCTGTGCGCCGATGCTGAAATAGTCCTTTACATCTTTTCCGTTAACAACGATTTTACCTGAGCCTTCGCGCAAGAAAACGCGGGCAACAGCTGTCTTTCTTCTACCTGTTCCAATTGCAAGATTCTTTACCATGATAGACTCCTATTACACTTCAAGTGGCTGTGGGTTCTGTGCTGCATGCGGATGTTCTGCACCTGCATAAACCTTTAAATTGCCGATAATCTGACGACCAAGACGATTATGTGGAAGCATTCCCCAGATTGTTCTTCTAAGAGGGTCTGTAGGGTGCTTTGCAAGAAGTTCCTTAAATGAGTATGTGCGGAGACCACGAACAAAGCCTGTGTGGTGGCGGTAAAGCATTCCGTCTTCTTTGTTGCCTGTTACCTGAATTTTGTCTGCATTAATGATAACAACGAAATCACCACAAACTGTATTTGGTGTGTATGATGGCTTGTTCTTTCCACGAAGAACAGATGCTGCTACTGCTGCAACACGACCAAGTGTCTTTCCTGCTGCATCAATGACATACCAGTCATTCTTTACTTCAGCATTCTTTGCAAAAATAGTTTTCATTTAGTTTACCTTCAAATAAAAGTTTTGTTCTCCACTTTGCATCCAGTTTTGAACGTCTGGCAATGAGCGGTTGCCATAATTATTTACGGGGTATAAAAAGATACCA
>JALELH010000113.1 GCA_022768865.1 Spirochaetia bacterium | reverse complement strand
TTTTTTTGAATTGCGATTCAGGCTTTGCTTTTTATTTTGAACGGGAACTTTATTTTTTTCTCACAAGAAAGACTGTTTTTTCTAAAAAAACAGCCCTAAGTTGTATTTTTTTTAGAATTAGTATTGACAACTTGGGGCCTTATATGTGTTACACGATTTTTTATTTCTTATCTTCTGACTTAAAATATTTGCGATAATAAACATCTGAAATTGATAATGTATGAGCTCCATCTCTAAGGAATCCGTCTACTTGTGCATATAAATTGTTATGAAACTCATTCGTATATTCTACATAATACTCCAATTTTTGGGTTAATTCATAATTCTTATAGGCAAGATAACCAATGGCAAGAAAAGCAAGAAATAAAAAGATTTTTATTCCAGTAAGTTTTACAGAGCGCTTTTTTTCATCTGACATAAATGCACCTCTTTTACTTCTTAAAGATAATACTGTATATTTTTGAAGCAACGCTTCCATATTTTTTGTGAACAATTTCAAAGCGACGAAAGTCGCGTACTACCGCTTTCTTGCATCGCCCTAAAGTTTAATAACTAATATAAAGCAAGCTCGACTTGCTTTATATTAGTTTCCTATTTATTTAACGCTTCTTCGTCCAAGCTCAATTTTTTTATTCTTTAGTAGATGACAGATTTATATATTCTTCAGCAATTTTTTCGGCAAGAGATTTTGATATGGTTTTCATGTCTGAGAATTCATCTCCTTCTGAATTTGCGGTTGCTTTAAATGCGACTTGTCCTGTTTTTATGTCGGTTAAAATAATGTCAAAATTTGCTTTTGGATATGAAACAGAATATCCACCAGACGTTGTTGTATATGGAACAGAAGTTAATTTGCCATTTACATATTGACTGCGATAATTTGTATGTGACCTTTGAGGTACATATGCTGATTCTTCAGTAGCCGATACGACAGCTACAGAAAGATAACCGTCTATATTATTTTCAATAAAAATATTTTGAATCTCTTCAGAAGAATATTCTTTAATGGGAGATATTAAATCAATACTTGAAACTGCTGTAATATTTTTTTCTGTGAATGCATTCACCAAATCGGCTTCTAATGTCTTTTGGAAATCGATATCTCGTGAATTTTCATATACCATAATTTTTTTATAATTAGAGAAGTCAATATCTGGATTTCTGAAACTACTTATATTTGTCGAAGCACAGCCTATTAAAAAGAAAGGAACAAAAAATAATAATAGTTTTTTCATTTTTCCTCCAAAAGCACCCCAGTGCGGGTGTCCGTGTAACTAGCGTTTTAAACCGTAAAAACGGTTTTGTCAACGGCAAAATTGGTGCAAAAGTTTGGAAAATATGTTTCTTATAGAAAATTAGACGCCTCTCGGCAGAACCAGGCCTGAAAAAAAGGCTTCCGCACTACGTTTGTGCAGATTTTTTTTCAGTCCTGAACCTGCCTACGGCGTCTATCTACTATAAAATTAGTGTAATGTCAATAATTATAAAACTCGATATTCAACCTGTGTAATTAAAATAAGCCTCAATTGAAATTTTTCATTAAAACATATAGTATTTTCCACTATGGATTTAATCAAAAAACTAGATGAATGTGAAAACCGTTTAAAGGAAGTTCAGGCCTTAATCATGGATCCGGATCTTGTAAAGGACCAGAAAAAATATAAGGACACCATGAGGGAAAACGGTTATCTTACAGAAGTTTGCGCTCTTTACGACGAATACAAGAAAATTCTTCAGGGTATAAAAGATTCCACAGAAATGATTACTATGGAAGATGATGTAGAAATGAAAGAAATGGCCCGCGAAGAATTAAAGACTCTTGAAGAAAAAAAGCCACAGATGGAAGAGCAGATTAAACTTAAGCTTATTCCGCCTGATCCCCTTGATGAAAAAAACATTATTCTTGAAATACGTTCGGCAGCGGGTGGGGACGAAGCTTCTCTTTTTGTGCGTGATGTCTGGGAAATGTATATTCACCTTGCAGAACGCAAGGGCTGGAAGACAGAAACAATGGAAGCCCAGGAAACAGAAGTAGGCGGCTTTAATAAGATCGTAACTTCAATCAGCGGTAAATTTGTTTATGGCACACTCCGTTTTGAATCGGGCGTTCATCGTGTTCAGCGTGTTCCTGCAACAGAAAGCCAGGGCAGGCTTCAGACTTCTACAGTTACTGTTGCCGTTTTGCCGGAAGCAGAAGAAGCAGACATTACAATTAATCCGGGTGATGTGCGTGTAGACGTTATGCGTGCAGGCGGACCAGGCGGCCAGTGTGTTAATACGACAGACTCTGCAGTTCGTTTGACACATATTCCGACGGGTATTGTCGTTATCCAGCAGGACCAGAAAAGCCAGATAAAGAACAAGGAAAAGGCATGGCAGGTTTTGCGTGCACGTCTTTTTGACCTTAAGCAGGGTGAACTTGATAAGGAACGTTCAACACAGCGCAAGCTTATGGTAGGCAACGGCGACCGTTCTGAAAAAATAAGGACTTACAACTATCCTCAGGACCGCGTTACAGACCACCGCATAAACATGACCGTTCATAATCTTCCGGGCTTTATGATGGGCAACATGGACGATATGCTTGATGCCCTGAACGTTTACGCAAAAGAGGAAATGTTCAACGAACTTGATAAATAATTTTATGGCAGCAGGTGTTTTTCATCTGCTGTTTTTTTTATAGAATATAAACAATGACTTTATGGCAATTTAAGCAGACTGCAATAAAAAAACTTTCCGGTTCCCCAAGCCCGGCCCTTGATGCTGATGTCCTGCTTCAGCATGTTTTGCAAAAAGACAAAACTTTTATTTTATTTAACCGCGATTTAGAATTAAATGCAGAACAGGAAACCTGGCTCTGGAACGCCATAGAAAAACGCTGCACAGGACTGCCCGTAGCATACATTACAGGCACAAAGGAATTTTTCGGTTACAGTTTTAACGTTACGCCGGATGTATTGATTCCAAAACCTGATACAGAAGTCCTGGTAGAAAATGCAGCAGACTGGATTATTGATTCTTACGGCGCTCATAAAAAAATATTCAATATCTGCGACATGTGCACTGGCAGCGGCTGTGTGGGAATAAGCCTGATGAAGTTCCTTTCAGAAACTGACGGTACTATTTTACAGGAACATCTGCCAGGCTTTACCATGTGCGATATAAGTTCTGCTGCCCTTGCTGTTGCAAAAGAAAATGCAGACAATCTGCTGTCAAAGGAACAGCGGCAGAAATTCAGCTTTGTGCAGACAAATCTTTTTGAAAACCTTGGAAATACAAAAGCAGGCATTTACGACATTATAATTTCAAACCCTCCCTATGTGCCGGCAAAAGAAACAACGGAACTCTTGCAGGATGGCAGAAATGAACCGCGCCTTGCCTTAGACGGTGATGTAACAATAGACGGAAAGCCCAGCGGAACTAATGACGGCCTTGCCTTAATAAGGAATTTAATTCCGCAGGCATACAGGTTTTTAATACCGGGCGGCATGCTTATTTTAGAAACTGGCGAATACAATGCAGAAGCAGCTGAAACAATAATGAAAGAAAAGGGCTTTAAGGATACCAGACTTTACTACGACCTTGAAGGCCAGCTAAGAAACGTAAGCGGGATAAAATAAAAAAGCCCGGCTTATGGCAAGACAGGCTCTTCCTCTGTTAAAAGCAATGTTTATTTAATAATCAGTTTATACAAATCAATAATCTTCTTCTTTGTAACTGCCTTCGGGTTTGATTCTACAAAAGTGCTTTTAAGGACATTTTCTGCAAGGAAGTCCAGATCGTCCTTTGTAAGGGCAAGGCCTTCAATTTTCTTCGGCAGCTTTAAATCCTTTGCCAACTTTTCAACGGCAGATATTGCTGCTTTTCTGTAGGCATCCGGTTTAGCCGTTGCAGAAACCTTTGCACCAAGGGCAATGGCAATGTCTTTATATTTTGTTCCGCTGGAAGGAGCGTTAAATTGCATTACGGCAGAAAGCAGAAGTGCAGATGTAAGTTTTGCAGGAATACCGTTGGCAGCTTCCAGTGCATTTGCCATGGCTGTTGCAAGGCCTGCGCTGCTGTTGGAAACTGCAAGGCCTGCAAGATACTGTCCGCATAGAATCTGTTCCTTTGCGGAAGCGGCTGCAGAAGTGCCTTTAACGGCTTCCTTTACGTTTTCTGCAATAATCTTAATTGATTCAACGGCATTAATGTCTGCCATAAGCCATGATTCCTTGCATATAAGGGCTTCTACAGAAGAAGCTATAAGGGCAAGGGAAGAAACGGCAAAATCCTTAGAAGAAGAAAAAAGGTCAGAATCACAGATAACGCCGTCTGCAAGGGCATGAACGTCAAAACATTCAATCTTCTTGCGCTGGGCTTCATCATCAAGCATTACATCGTAACCAAAGCCGCGTGCATTACCCACTGAAGAATAAACTAAATAAAGGGGAAGTGCATGCTTTTTAGACTTATTTGAGCCTTCAAGCTTGCGAGGGTCTATTATGTCAGGGTTGCCAAGAAGAACAGCCGCTGCCTTTGCCGTATCCATGACGGAACCGGAACCAAGTGCAACAAGAACATCTGCACGGAAAGATCTGGCAGCATCCACAGCGGCACGAACGTTATTTACCGTAGCAGCAAGATTTACGCGGTCAAAAACCTGAAAAACAAGCTTGCTTTTTGCAATCAGGGACGTAACTTTCTTAACGGCACCGCTTTCTTCAGCAGAACCATCTGTTATAACAAGAATACGCTGAAATTCGCGGCTCTTTACTGCATCCATTAAGTTTTTTATAGCGCCACTGCCAAAAAAGGAAAATGCGCTTGTTGCTATCTGATTAGGCATAGAATTCTCCGGTTTTAACTTCCGACATTATGACTGTAAATTTCCATATGGTCAAGGAAAATTAAACTATTACACTATACAAAACGCTTGAAATACTTTAATCAGAAGTTTATATTGATGACATGAAAAATATATTAAATAGAACAAAAGTTGTTATTTTGGCCATTATGGCACTGGTTTTATTTTCTGCATGCACACCTAAAAAGACTGTTCAGGTTCAGGGTGATGTAAATAAAGAAAATACTATAAAAATTACTGTAACATTTTACCCTCTTTATGTATTGCTGTCTAACATTACGGACGGAATAGAAGGCGTTGAACTTTCTGTCCTTGCACCTGCCGATACAGGCTGCCTGCACGACTATCAGCTTACAACAAAAGACATGAAAAAAATTGAAGACTGCGACATTCTTGTAGCCAACGGTTCAGGCATGGAAGATTTTATAGAAAAGATTCTTTCAACAAAGAAAGATTCCCTTATCCTTGCAACAGAAGGATTCGGACTTGTAGACAACAATTCTCATGTATGGGTTTCTCCGCAGGGTGCAATTTATGAAACACAGAAAATCGTTGAAGGCCTGGTTCACCTTAATCCTGAAAATGCTGCAAAATATGTTCAGAATGGCAATGCTTACCTTGCTAAACTTGAAGAATTAACAAAATATATGCATTCAATGCTTGATGAATATAAGGGAAAGAAAATCGTTACTTTCCATGAAGCATTCCCGTATTTTGCTTCAGAGTTTGGTCTTGAAATTGCATCGGTAATTGAACGTGAACCCGGGGAAGTGCCTGGCCCAAAGGAACTTAAGGAACAGATAGAAGAAATCAATTCAATCCTTGCTGCCGGAAACAAAATTGCACTTTTTGCAGAACCACAGTATTCTTCTAAAGCGGCAGAAATCATTGCAAAGGAAACAGGACTTAAAGTTTACGAACTTGATCCCTGCGTAACAGGAGACTTTAATTCTGCCACACTGAAGGATTCTTACATCATAAATATGAAGAAAAATGCTGAAGTTTTAAAGGAAGCTCTTGCAGACTGATAAACTTAGCTGACGGAAAAGAAAATGCCATGTCTAATCGGTAAGCAGCATGTGTGCTGCACGCGCATAACGGGCTTAAGCGTAAAAGGCCGCCACGATTATATCCTCAGGGACATAAACCTGCACATCCATTGCGGAGAACTTACGGCAATTGTAGGCCGCAACGGTGCAGGCAAGTCTACCTTTATGAAGGCTTTGCTTAATACAATTCCCCATACAGGCACAATTATTTATGAAGGGGAACGCTGTGCAGGCCACTGCGGCAAAGACAGGACAAGCAATCACGAACGCTACTGCACTTGCCAGACAAAAATTCCTTACACAACGACAAAGCCTGTTTTCGGCTATGTACCTCAGTCCCTTTCTGTGGAACAAGGGTCGCCTGTAAGCGTAGAAGACATGGTGCTTTCCTGCATTTCTAAAAGACCAGTGTGGCTGCCGCATAGAAAAAAAGACAGGGAACAGGTTATAGAAGTTTTAAAGGCAACCAATGCACAGGAACTTGTCCGCCGACGTGTATGTGATCTTTCCGGCGGAGAACTTCAGCGCGTAATGCTTGCCCTTGCCATAAACCCGGTGCCGGACATTCTTTTGCTTGACGAACCTGTAAGCGGTGTAGACAGGACAGGGCTTAAATCCTTTTACGAACTTGTATCTTCTATCAGACGGGACTATGACATTACGATTCTTTTAATAAGCCACGACCTTGATTTAGTTGCACGCCATGCAGACAGGGTTGTCTTTATAAACAACACCAATGCCATCATAGGCAAAGTAGAAGAAGTCTACGGCAATAAGGAGTTTATAAACGTCTTTGGCCACATAGAAATACCTGAAGAAAACAACGAAGACGAATTTGAAGAAGACACTGACGAATGCTGCCATGGTCATACGGAGGAAGAACAATGAATTTAATATATTCTGCAATTGATGCAGTCCTTCCTTTTGAATGGCTTTCCCCGGTCTTTATGAAGAACGCCTTCCTTGCCATTTTAATTGCCTGCCCCCTTTTTGGCATTTTAGGAACTTCTGTTGTTTCCAACCGCATGAGCTTTTTCAGTGATGCCATTGGCCACAGTGCCTTGACGGGAATTGCCCTTGGCGTAATTTTTGGCATCCGCGACGTAACCATTTCCATGATTTTGTTTTCCGTACTTCTTGGCTTTGCAATTATTTCCGTAAAGATAAAGGGCAAGTCTTCAAGCGACACAATCATCGGTGTTTTTTCTTCTACTGCCGTTGCACTGGGAATCGTTCTTTTGTCTGCCGGCGGCAACTTCGGAAAGTATCAGAAATATCTTGTAGGAGACATTTTAAGCATTCAGCCAAAGGAAATTCTTTTGCTGATATTTTCTGCCATTGTGCTGCTTTCCGTGTGGATTTTTTTCTATAATAAAATGCTTTTAGTTTCAATGCACCCGGTCTTTGCAAAAAGCCGCGGAATAAAAACTTTTTTAATAGAACAGATTTTTGCGTTGCTTACGGCAGTCATTGTAACAGTAAGCATCAGGTGGACGGGATTGCTTGTAATAAATTCACTTTTAGTTTTGCCTGCCGCTGCATCCCGCCTTGTAAGCCGTTCAACAGGAAGATATACTCTGGTTTCGGTCTTGATTTCCCTTGTAAGCGGAATTACAGGCCTTGCCCTAAGCTATATCTTTAACACGGCAAGCGGAGCATCTATTGTTTTAGTAAATGCAGTCTTATTTATGGCATGCCTGGCATGGACTATTTTAAGGAAAGAAAATTGATTAAAGCAGTAATTTTTGACTTAGACGGAACTTTATTAAACACACTTGAAGACCTGGCAGACAGCTGCAACTTAACGCTTAAGCAGCTTGGACTTCCGCAGCTTACCATTGACCAGGTGCGCCAGTATGTAGGCAACGGAATAGGCCGTTTAATGGAACTTGCAATTCCTGAAGGAAAAAACTATAAGGACTTTGCCGGGGCAGTGGAACTGATGAAAAGCAACTACGGCAAAAACTGGAACAACAAGACAAAGCCTTACGACGGCATAATAGAATTGATTTCTGCATTAAAGGCACAGGGAATAAAAATCGGCATAAATTCAAACAAGCCTGATCCGCAGGTAAAGGAACTTGCTTCTCTTTATTTTTCTGACGTTGTAGACAACAGCACTGCCGTCGGAGAAAAACAGGGCTTAAGAAGAAAACCATATCCTGATATTGCCAATGAAATCATGCGCATTATGAATGTAAGCAAAGAAGAAACTGTTTACGTTGGGGATTCAGAAGTGGATATAGAAACGGCACGCAATGCAGGACTTAAATGTATAAGCGTTACTTGGGGTTTCAGAAGCCGGGAACTTTTAATATCAAAAGGTGCGCAGTATTTTGCAGATAAACCGGCAGACATTCTGAACATAATAAAAACTTTTAATTAATTCTTATTAATCTTAAACAATAACTTATGGATAAAGATATTTTTTTACAGGGACAGGTGGCAGAGGATTTTGACTTTTACAGAATCCGCAATACAATTTCAACATTTGCACAGAGCGAAGAAGGGCGTGATGAAGTCCTGTGCCGCCAGAGCACAACGGATAAAGAAACCATAAACCTTTATAAAAACCTGGGACGTCAGTGGCATCTTTATTTAAACTCGGACAATCCTCAGGCACTTTATGCATGGCCGCCGGTAAAGGAAATTTTCCCTGCCTTTGGCGTAGAAGGCGCATGTTTAAATCAGGAACAGATATTTGCACTTGGGCTTTTTGCAACTTACACAGAAAAAACAAGAAGTGCCATAAAGGGTGCAAAAGACGAACTTAAAATTCCCGACCTTGCTAAAGCCGCAGACAGCATTCCATATCTTGGTCAGGCAGCAAATGAAGTTTTTCAGATACTGGATATTTCAACAGGAGAAGTAAAAGACCTGCCTGTCCTTCGTAAAATAAGGGAAAAGATTGCTTCATTAAAAAGAGAAGTTGAAAATACAATCAGAAAATATACTTCAGACACAAGCTTAAACCAGGCACTGCAATCCAATGTTCCTGCATTCCGTGCAGACAGGCAGCTCCTTGCAGTGCGTGCAGACCACAAAAGTTCCGTAAAGGGAATTGTGCATGAAGTAAGTGCAACAGGGCAGACGCTTTTTATAGAACCGGATGAAATCGTAAAAGCCAACAATCAGCTTGTAGAAGAAGAATACTCACTGCAGTCAGAAATAAATAAAATCTTTAAGGAACTTACAGAAAGCCTTGGCAAATACAAAGGCGATTTTATGGCAGCACAAAAGGAAATGGCACTTTTAGACAGTGCCTGTGCTGCAGCAAGATGGCAGAATGCAGTCAGGGGAATTTTTGCAGAAGACTGCGACACAGAAAAAGAACCGCCCTTCATTTCAAAAGCAAGGCATCCCCTTCTTGGAGAAAAAGCAGTTCCTGTAACAATAAGCTTTATGCAGGGTAAAAAGGTCTTAATCATTACAGGGCCAAACACAGGCGGAAAAACCGTAACCTTAAAAACCATTGCACTTTTTGCACTGTTAAACCAGGCGGGCTTTCCTATACCGGCAGAAGAAGGAACTCGGCTGCCCATGTTCAGTTCAATATTTGCAGACATAGGAGACGAGCAGTCCATAGACGATTCCCTTTCTACTTTTTCAAGCAAGATGAAAAAGACAGCCCTTGCCTTAAACAACGCAGATGAAAATTCCCTTGTGCTTTTAGACGAACTTGGCAGCGGAACAGACCCTCTTGAAGGCAGTGCCCTTGCCATGGCAACACTGGACTTGCTGCTTGAAAAAAACTCTTTTGTAATTGCAACAACACACCACGGTGTATTAAAAAACTACGGCTACACAAACCCTAAGTGCATAAATGCCAGCGTGGAATTCAACACGGAAACTTTAAAGCCAACCTACAATCTGCTTATGGGCATTCCCGGTGAAAGCCACGCCATAGAAATTGCACTCAGTTCCGGATTGCCGCAGGACGCCGTAACAAGGGCAAAGGAATATATTTCTACGGAACAGGCAGACGTAAGTTCTCTGATAAAAGGCTTAACGTCCAAACATATGGAACTTGATGAACTTTTGCGCCAGCAGAAAATAAAGAATGCAGAACTTCAGAACAAGGAACTTAAAATCCACAGCCGTGAAATAAAAATTATGGAACGTGATATTGAACTAAAGGAACTTGAAAACAAACAGAGCTTTGCATTCCTGCGCGAAACAAGAAGCCAGCTTGAAAACCTTGTGCGCATTTTGCGAGAAGGAGAAATTACAAAAGAAAAGACACAGGGCGTAAAAAAGTTTATCAGCGATCTTGAAGATTCCATAGACCAGCAGAAAGTTCATCTTGAAGAAAAAAAGCAGGAACTTGAATCAGAAAAAAACAAGCTCATTGCAGAAGAAGAACTGGTTGCAGAAAACGGCATGCGCATAAAAAAAGCAAAGGAACGCGGTGCTTCAGGCAATAAAAAAACAAAGCAGCGTGCATCAAATGCAGAAGCATTGAAAAATGCAAGGGTAGACCAGCTGCAGACAGAGTTTTCTAAAAAGCAGAAAGACAAAAAGCCGGTAACTGCAAAAGTTATTTTTAAGGAAGGCATGGAAGTTATTTGCGGCGCAGAAAAAAGAAAAGGAACTTTAGTCCGCCTTGTAAAAGAAGATATATGGCAGGTGCAGATAGGATTTTTAAAGCTTGAAGTGCCTGTTAGGCAGATTGTTCCTGCAGAAAAGCCTGACTATGAAAACACAAAGGCAGACTATTTTGTTGAATCAGCATCCAGCGCAGAAGACGAAGCACCAAAGTTTGAGCTAAGGCTTTTAGGCATGCGTGCAGAAGAAGCTATAAAGGCACTGGAACACCAGCTGGATTTATGTGCCATTAAAAACTTCAGGAACTTTTCCATTGTGCACGGAAAAGGCAATGGAATATTGCAGCAGGCAGTGCATGATTACCTGGCACATTACCCTGGCATAAAAAACTATTACTTTGCACGGCCGGAAGAAGGCGGCAGCGGCAAAACCTATGTGGAATTAAAGTAGCTTATCAGCAGTATCTGGTCCGGTTTTTAGGATAGCACTATCAGCATGATGCTGACAGTACCTACAGCATAATGCGCATAGTACCTACAGCATGATGCTGACAGTACCTGCAGCATGATGCGCATAGTACCTGCAGCATTATGCCGATAGTACCTGCAGCATCGTACTGATAGTCCATCAGCATTATGCTGATAGTCCTAGAGCATTTATCCAATAGTCCATGGAGATTCTGAAAATAGTCCATGCAGATTCTTTCCCTGGACGATGGGCATTCTGCTGAAGGACGACGGCATTTATCCCTGATAGATTTATTAATCCAATTCTGCTATAATCCCTAAAAATTATTTTCAGAAGGAAAAGTGTATGACATTTTATGAAGAACTTCAGTGGCGCGGTCTTGTAAAAGATGTTGCCGGCGATGATATTGCAGATAAACTTAATAACGAAAAAGTTACTTTCTACTGGGGAACAGACCCTACGGCAGACAGCCTTCATCTTGGCCATTATTCTTCACTTGTAACGGCAAAGCGTCTTGCACGTGCAGGCCATCATCCTATTCTTCTTTGCGGCGGTGCAACAGGCCTTATCGGAGATCCTCGCCCTACAGCAGAACGCGAAATCATGGCAAAGGAACGCCTTGAAAAAAACCTTGCAGGCATTAAGGCACAGGTAGACCGCATTTTTGAAGGCAAGGCAGAAATAGTAAACAACTACGACTGGACAAAAGACTATACATTCCTTGAATTCCTGCGCGACATAGGCAAGTATATTAACGTAAGCTACATGCTTGGCAAGGACATCATTGCACGCCGCCTTGAAACAGGCATTACCTTTGCAGAATTTTCTTATACTCTTTTACAGGGATACGACTTCCTTCATCTTTACCGCACAAAGAACTGCATCATGCAGTGTGAAGGTGCAGACCAGTGGGGAAACATTACTACAGGACTTGAACTTATCCGCAAAATAGAAGGCAAGGAAGCTTACGGCTTTACAATGCCTCTTGTTCTTGATAAATACGGCAACAAGTTTGGCAAGTCTGCTGGCAATGCACTCTGGCTTGACATAAACAAGACTTCAAGCTACGAACTTTACCAGTATCTTGTAAACGTTGATGACAGCATGGTTATAGACTACCTTAAGATTTTTACTTTCCTTACAAAGGAACAGATAGAAGAACTTGAAGCCAAGAACAAGGAACACCCGGAACTGAGAGAAGCACACAAGGCTCTTGCACGTGAAATAATTACGGACCTTCACGGTGCAGCAGAATATGAAAAGGCTGTTGATATTTCTCAGAAGCTTTTCAGCGGAGATTTAAAGTCCCTTTCCTTAAAGGATATTGAAGTTGGCTTCCGTGATGTTCCTACTGTTGAACTTAAGGAAGAAGGCAAGACAATCATTGATGTTCTTGTAGAAAATAAAATCTGCGGAAGCAAAAGGGAAGCCCGCGAATTCTTTACACAGGGTTCCATTACATGCAACGGTGAAAAGATTACGGACGAAAATACACCTGTAACTAAGGCAATGGCTATAGAAGAAAAGGTCATTGTAGTGCGCCGCGGCAAAAAGAAAAACTTTATCCTTAAGTTTTAATTTGCAAAATGGCAGAAACTGCATTAAAATTAAAAGACAAGATTTAATCGCAATAGGCGGTAATTAACAGGAGTTTACAATGAATTTTATTTTTTTAGGACCACCGGGGGCAGGTAAAGGAACACTGGCAGCACAGGTTGCAGAAGAATACAAGATTCCACAGATTTCAACCGGTGATATTTTCCGCGGAAACATCAAGAACCAGACAGAACTGGGAAAGAAAGTTAAGGCAATTATGGATGCAGGCGGACTTGTAGGGGACGATGTAGTTTTAGAAATCGTAGAAGACAGGCTTAAGAAAGATGACTGCAAGAACGGTTTCATTCTTGACGGATTTCCGCGCACAATTCCACAGGCAGAAGCTTTTGAAAAACTTGGCATTGATGTAAAGGTTGTAAACTTTGAAGTAAACAATGACCTTATTATTGCACGCCTTTCTAACCGCCGCGTATGCAAAAGCTGTAAGGCAAACTTTAACGTTAAATTCATGCCTCCAAAGGTAGAAGGTGTATGCGACAAATGCGGCGGCGAACTTTTTACACGTGAAGATGATAAACTTGAATCAATTACACACCGCCTTGAAGTTTACCGCAAGGAAACAGAACCATTAATTGACTTTTACCGCAAGTTAAACAAGATGACGGACATAGACTCTGCCCGCGATTCAAAAGAAGTTCTTGTTGACTTCAGAAAGATGTTCCCTAAAAATTAGCATCGCAGGAAGTTTCAACTTCCGAGAAGCTAATTTGATTCGCGAAAGCGAAAACGTTCCCTAAAAATTAGCTTTAGGTTAATAAGACCATGAAAAAGACAGCAGAAGAAAAAGAAAAGTTTATAAATGCATTTGAAAAAGAATATGGTCACAAGGTTGTTTCTTTTGAACTTGCAGAACTTAAGGCTTCTTCTGCTGTCTTTAATGTTTTAAAGCTAAGGCCGCAGGAAAATACGGACTTTATCTGGGGACTTGTTGTTTTCTGCAAGGGCGGCATTTATTTTTACAGCTTTGCCCAGGATAACTTTCTTTCCTTTTACGTCCGTAAGTCTACCGGTGCAGAAGAAGATGTTGCCCAGTGCATTTCTTTGTCCAGGTTAAACTGCACTTTTAAAATCCCAGACAGACACTTCCTTGATTTCTTATTCCCCCGAAAAAAACATATTATAAAAGCCTGCTTTACAGATGAAAATAAAAACAGCTGCTCCCTTGAACTTTACATGAACAAAAAAGCAACCGACGTCATCAATTATTTTACAATCAGTTTATAAACCTTTTTATTGCACCATTTGTAAACAAAGGAAAGCAGGATGTTTGCTGCAAGAACCGCAATAAAATAAACTGCCAGGTTCCATTTGCCGTCCTTTACTATGGCAACAGCATCGTGCCCACGACCATTGCATGTTATAAAAAGCAGGCTGTTAAGGCTGATTCTCTGCATAAGGTAAAACTCAAGGGAAATGCCGTTAAAGAATGCAAGCACTTTATTTGTCCTTGTCCATTTAAACTTTAATGCGGTTAAGAATGCAAGAAGTGTGGCAAGCTGAACCTGCTGTGCAATCATGCAGATTGTTTTATCAAGGCGTCCGATTCCACGTCCTCCAAATTCAGACCAGAAGCTTATGTTTTCAAGTGCATAGAATCCTGCATACATTGCGCCTGACGTTAAGACTGCAAGGACTGCCATTTTAATCCAGTATTTTTTAGAAAAGAATGCAATGATTTTTTCTTCATTATGAGCCCATAAAAGTCCCATTACAAAACACATGGTGCTGTTTACCCACCATTCACCCTGGAACCACAGTGCGCAAATCTGCTGATACCATTTTGCAGAATCAAAGCTTTCAGGGCCTTTATACCAGCCGTAGTCAATCCACCATGCAAAATGTCCGCCAACGCAGAATACAGCAAGCTGAACAAGTGCTACAAGGAATACAACAAAAATTGCAGTAGAAGTCTTTCTGCATTTTTTAAATGCAAGGCAGAAAGCGCCGTACATGATTAAAATTACAATAGGATACCAGCCCTGGTCATTTAAAATAATGATGTTTAAAAGCCCGAGAACCCACTGAACTGCATTAAGTTCCGTATTTTTTGTAAGGCAAATGAAAACTGCATAAAATATATTCATTACATAGATTGCAATGATAATTGGCAGCATTCTTTTTTTGAAGAATGTTTTAAGGTAGTCCGGTTTTGTCTTTAGGCTTTTTAAAAGGCCTATTCCGCTGTAAAAAAAGAAAATGCCTACAAAAATAAAGCCGATGTCGGAAAAGAACTTTAATTCTCCTGTCTGTTCAAAAGCCTTGTTCTGTGACATGTGGTGCAGCAATACACCGATAACTGCAAGACCTTTGTCTGCATTGGAATTTTCAAGGCTAAGATAGTCTGCCTTTAACTGTCCTGCCTTTGCAAAACTGGACCCCCAGAAAAGCAAGGCAATCATTAATCCGTAGATTACAATTGAAATGTACAATTTTTTTCTCCTATTAATGTAGTCCATAAATTATACCATTGAATTTCCTGGCTGGTTATAAATTAATACTTTAATTTCATAATTTCTTTTGATATTTATCTAATTGTTAAATTTATTGTAAAGGTATAAAATGTCTTGCATGAAAAAAGCATTATCTGAATTCATTAATTCAATTGAGTATACACTTGTTTCAGAAACTGACGTTTCAAAAATAGAAATTGAATCCCTTGTTTTTGACAGCAGGGCAGTGAAGGAAGGTTCACTTTTTTTTGCACTGCCGGGAACTCATACTACAGGAAATAAATTTATTGCAGGTGCCATAAAAAACGGTGCCGCTGCCGTTGTTTTTGAAGGCGACATTTCTGCAGAAGAAAAGTCTGCAATAGATCAGGCAAAGGGCAGCCGCAATGTAGCCTTCATAAAGGTTGAATCCAGCCGTTTTGCCATGTCTCCTTTGTCTGCAAGTTTCTATGATTATCCTTCTAAAAAACTTGTTGTCTATGGCGTTACAGGCACAGAGGGCAAAAGTTCAACTGTTGCATTTATATGGCAGCTTTTGCGCCTTTCCGGCATTAAGGCAGGCTTTATTTCTACAGTTCAGTATTCCCTTGGCGGAGATGCCATTGCCAACCCGGAACACCAGACCACACCGGAAGCTACCATCGTTCAGCGTGAACTTTATGAAATGGTTCAGAACGGGTGCACTCATGCAGTTGTAGAAAGTTCAAGCCATGGATTAAGCAAAAGAACCAACCGCCTTGGTGATGTGCTTTTTGACTGCAGTGCCTTTATGAATGTTACTTTAGAACATCTGGAATTTCATAAAACCTACGAACAGTATAAAAGTGATAAAGCAAATCTTTTCCGTGCCCTTGACAGTCACGACCATAAAAAAATTATTAATGGCAGGGAAGTTCAGGTTAGTCCCCTTGGAATAGTAAACCTTGAAGACCCTGCTGCTGCATATTTTGCAGAATGTACAAAAAACAGGACTTTTGGTTTTACAACATTTGGAAAGGCAGGCAAGCACGCTGTAGACGGCTCTTCCTTTGATTTGCCAAAGGTTCCTGACGGAATGCCAGTTGCTTCTGCAAGAAATATTACAAGTTCTTCTGCAGGCATTTCTTTTGAATTTGATTTTGATAATAAAAATATTAAGGTAGATGCTCCTGTGCCTGGTGCATTTAATGCCTACAACATAATGGCAGCCCTTATTGCCGTAAACCAGACTACGGGAAAATCTATGGAAGAACTTGTGCCTCTTTGCAAAAACTTAGAAAGCGTAAAAGGCCGTATGACTGTTGTTGACGAAGGCCAGAACTTTGAAGTTATTGTTGACTATGCACATACACCGTCCAGCTTTGAAACTATTTTTCCGCCCATAAAGAACAGATGCAAGGGGAAAATTATATGCGTCTTTGGTTCCGGCGGAGAACGGGATACAAAGAAAAGGCCGCTGCAGGGAAAGATTGCGGCAGAGTTTTGCGACTATGTAATTCTTGCAGATGAAGACCCGCGCGGAGAAGACGAAATGGCACTTCTTAGAGACATTGCAGCAGGTTCTCTTGAAGCTGGCAAAATAGAAAACAAGGATCTTTTCTTGATTCCTGACAGGCCGGCTGCCATAAGAAAAGCATTCAGTCTTGCAGGCAAAGACGACATTGTTCTTCTGCTTGGCAAGAGTCACGAAAATTCAATTATATTTAAAGACCATATTATGCCTTATGATGAAATTACAGAGGCAAAAAAAGCATTGGGGGAATTATTAAAAAAATGAAAGTAACATTAATGTATGGCGGCCGTTCTGGCGAACACGAGATTTCTCTTATTTCCTGTGCATCCGTAATCAGGAATATTTCAGATAAACATGAAGTTACGTTGATTTCTGTAAGCAAGGAAGGCAAGTGGTATCTTGAAGATTCTTCCATTATAGCAGAACTTAAATCTAATCCGGACGCTAAGCTTGCAGTCCATGCAGATGAATCAAAACGCATAAGTGTAATTCCTGGCGGCGGAACTTCTGCTGCTTTTGTATGCGGTGGCAAAACCATTGCAGCCGATGTTGTGTTTTTTGTAATGCACGGAACTTACAGCGAAGACGGCACAATCCAGGGACTTTTTGAAATGACCGGCGTGCCTTATGTTGGCTGCGGAGTAATGTCTTCCGGCGTTACCATGGATAAGGTTACGACAAAAATCATCTGGGAAAAGGCAGGCCTTCCTGTTGTTCCTTATGTTTGCCTTACAAAGGCAGACATTAATAATTCTGCTGAATATGATAAGCTTGTTGCACAGGCAATTGATAAGCTGAAGTTCCCGCTTTTTGTTAAGCCTTGTTCTGCAGGTTCCAGCGACGGTGCTTCAAAGGCAAATAATCCTAAGGAACTTTCCTTTGCACTTATGGAAGCTTTCAGCTGGGATAATAAAGTTCTTATAGAAAAAGCAATTAATGCCCGTGAAGTAGAATGTTCCGTTACTGGAAACAGCATTACTGCCGATGCCAATATTCCGTGTTCCATGCTTAAGGCTTACGGTCCTGGAGAAATTGTTCCAAAGCATGAATTCTATGATTATGATGCAAAATACAATGATCCTGACGGTGCTGAACTTAAAATCCCTGCACTCCTTGATGAAGGCAAGCTGAACTTTATCCGTGAAACTGCAAAGAAAGCCTATGCTGCCGTAAGTGCCAGCGGACTTTCAAGGGTTGATTTCTTTATTGACCGTGATACTGATGAAGTTTACCTGAATGAAATAAATACAATTCCAGGTTTTACAAGCATCAGCATGTTCCCTAAAATGTGCGAAAGTGCAGGTTTGAAATATTCAGACTTAATTGATTATTTATTTGATGAAGCAATTGCAGAATACAATGCAAAAAATAAGC
>JALELH010000124.1 GCA_022768865.1 Spirochaetia bacterium | reverse complement strand
AGACAAAAACATAGATACTTTCCTGCGCCAGCATTTTGTCCAGTATCCTGCCTTCTGCAGCGACAGGGAAGAAATTGAAAACGATCCTTCCCACATTTACTGGTGCGGCGTAAAAGAAGACCCTCAATACGATGACCTTACATTGATTGCGGTTAAAAAATCCTGACATTTTTTTCACGGCCTTGAATTCATGCAATAATTGAATTCAAGGCTTTAAAATGCTATAATTGCCGGTAATTGTTGATTATTTCAGCAGAAAATTTGATTTAATTCAGAGGTTAAACTATGGTCTACACAGCAGAAGTAGAACACATGTGTCCTTTAGCAAAAGGCGCATATCATGGTCCTGCTCCAATTCCGGAAGAAGGAAAATGGGTTCAGGTAAAGAAAGTAGAAGACATTTCAGGCTTTACACACGGTATCGGCTGGTGTGCTCCTCAGCAGGGTGCATGTAAGCTTTCTTTGAACATTAAAGACGGTATCATTGAAGAAGCTCTTGTAGAAACAATCGGCTGTTCTGGTATGACACACTCAGCAGCTATGGCTTCTGAAATCCTTATCGGAAAAACACTTCTTGAAGCCCTTAACACTGACCTTGTTTGCGATGCAATCAACACAGCAATGCGCGAACTCTTTATGCAGATTGTTTACGGACGCTCACAGTCAGCTTACTCTGAAGGCGGTCTTAAAGTTGGTGCTTCCCTTGAAGACCTTGGAAAGAACCTCCGCTCACAGGTAGGAACAATGTTTGCAACACGCAAGACAGGTCCACGCTACCTTGAAATGACAGAAGGCTATGTTGAAACATGTGCTGTTGATAAGGACAACCAGATCATCGGTTACAACTGTATCAACTTTGGTAAACTTATGGACGCTCTTAAAGCCGGAAAACCTGCTAATGAAGCTATCGAAGGTGCACGCACACACTATGGCCGTGTAACTGCTGATCAGGGTATGGTAAAACTTATCGACCCACGCAAAGAATAGGAACGGAGGAAATAGAACATGGCAACATTATTCGAAGACTATGAAGGCCGTATCCCACAGGTAAACAAGGCTCTTAAAGAATACGGATTTAAAGAAGGCGAAGCAGGCCTTAACGAAGCACGCGATCTTTGCAAGGCACGCGGATTTGATCCATATGAAATCTGTCAGTCAACACAGCAGATTTGTTTTGAAGATGCAAAATGGGCTTACGTTTTAGGTTCAGCAATTGCAATTAAAGAAGCAGAAAAGACTGGAGACAAAACAGGTTCTGCAGCTGCTGCTAACATCGGTAAAGGACTTCAGGCATTCTGCCTTCCAGGTTCAGTTGCTGATGACCGCAAGGTTGGTCTTGGACACGGTAACCTTGGCGCACGTCTTCTTTCTGAAGAAACACAGTGCTTTGCATTCTTAGCAGGTCACGAATCTTTTGCAGCTGCTGAAGGTGCAATCAAAATCGCTGCCAACGCTAACAAGGTACGCAAGAACAAGCTCCGCGTTATCCTTAACGGTCTTGGAAAAGATGCAGCACAGATCATCAGCCGCATTAACGGATTTACATATGTTCAGACAAAGTTTGACTACTTTAACGGTGAAGGAACAGACAAGGCACTTTCAGTTGTAAAGGAAGTTCCATACGGAAACAATCCTGAACGCTTAATCGTTAAGTGCTACGGTGCAGATGATGTTCGCGAAGGCGTAGCAATCATGTGGCACGAAGATGTTGATGTTTCAATCACAGGAAACTCTACAAACCCAACACGTTTCCAGCACCCAGTTGCAGGAACATACAAGAAGGAAAGACTTCTTGCAGGCAAGAAATACTTCTCTGTAGCATCAGGTGGTGGTACAGGACGCACATTGCATCCGGATAACATGGCTGCAGGTCCTGCTTCTTACGGCTTTACAGATACTTTAGGCCGCATGCACTCAGATGCACAGTTTGCAGGTTCTTCTTCAGTTCCAGCTCACGTAGAAATGATGGGCTTCATGGGAATGGGAAACAACCCAATGGTAGGATGTACCGTTGCATGTGCTGTAGCTGTTGCAGGCTCATTCTAATTTAGTTTAGTTAGATAAATAGAAACCGCGAGTTTTTGTGTTAACAAAAACTCGGTAGCAACCGCAGGTTGCGACTTGCTGTAGCAGGCTCATTCTAATTAAAGCTAAACTTGCTTTAATAAAATAGTCTTGTCTTTCAAGGCAAGGCTATTTTTTTTATTATTTTACAATTTATATGGGGAGATTAATAATGCAAAAAAGTATTGATTCTGAATGCAGAAATTATTCATTTAAAGAAATTGAAGACGACCCGCGCCTTAAACGCACTACAAAAGAATTCTTCATTACCTTTTTTACCTATGTAATCTATGCAGGACTTATGATTGCAAACCTTTTTACATTGGGCCTGCATTCTGCCGATTATCCGAAAGTCCTTGGATTTCCTTTGTGGATTTTCATCCTTATCTGCCTGCTTTTAGGCATGGTTGCTACCATCGAATTAATCTGCACCTTTGTCTATAAGGACATGGATTTAAATTCATCCGGCAGCACAAAGGAGGAAAACTAAATGCTGAACATTCCTTTTTCTACAAGAATTACAATTATATGCGTCTTTGCCGCCTACACAATTCTGCTTTTGGTATACGGCATTATTTCTAAATATGGAAAGAATTCCAAACTGGATTTCCTTTCTAAGTTTTACACAGGCGGCCGTGTAAGCGGAAAATTCATGACGGCCATGATGGTCAGCGCAGGCGTTGCAGGCGCAGGCGTCTTTATGGGTGTTCCAGGCTTTACTTACAGGTTTGGTGCAATCTGGATGGTCTGCTGCTTTTTTTCCATGACGTCAAACTTTATGGTTTTGGGCCTTATAGGCAAAAGAATCGGCATCATAGCAAGAAGAATCAACGCCACAACCTTTATTGAACTTTTTTCTAACCGATACAACAACAGCAAAACATTCAGCCTTATAACAAGTCTTGTAATTCTTTTTTTCCTTGGTGCCTTTGGTGTTTCTACGCTTACAGGCGGCGGCAGAATCTTCCAGGTGCTTACAGGGCAGGACTACAGAATCGGCCTTGCAATATTTACGGTTCTGGTAATCATTGCTGCCCTTTTAGGCGGAATTAAAGGCATTGCAACAGCCATGATTATTCAGGGAATTGTAATGACGGCCAGCGTTATCCTGCTTTTTGTAATGGGAGTAAACAGCACGGGCTTAAGTTACACACAGACTATTGGAGAAGTTCTGAACAAATACCCCCAGTGGTTCAGCCCTGCTAAGGGACTTATGAGCGGAAACGAAAAGTTCATTCCTGTTCTGTTAAAATCCATGGGCACAGTGTTTAGTTTTGCAATTCTGTGGGGACTTACAACTTTTACCATGCCGCATGTTTCCATGTCTGCCCTTACCTACAAAGACACAAAAACACTCCACGATTCAATTAAAATAGGAACCATCGTTTTTGCAATATGGATGCTAGGCTTAAACGGACTTTGCTTTGTAGTAAAATATCACTTTGGCGGAATGCTGGGCGGACAAGGCCAGCCGAGCGTAGACTTAGGAATTCCAATGCTTGCCATAAAGGCAATGCCGGCATGGGCAGCAGGACTTTTTCTTGCAGGCGTATGTTCTGCAGTTCAGTCTTCAGTAGGTTCCATGATTATTGCACTTTAGGGAACTATCGTAAAAGACATTTACATGAACATCTTTAACGCTAAGCCGCAGGAAAATAAACTTAAGGCAATAAACGCAGTCTTTACCATTATCGTTGCACTTGTAATATTTGCCTTTGCCTGTAAGCCGCCTGCCATGCTTGCTTCCCTTATTACCTATGCAACAGGGGGAATGACCGTTGCCTTTTTTGCACCAATGCTTTTTGGCCTTTACTGGAAGCGTGCCAACGAATACGGTGCAGTCAGCAGCATTTTGTGCGGAATAATCCTTTACATAGGAATTGACATTCTTAACAAAAAGGGCATTTTACAAAATTCCCTTGGACTGAACCCTTGCGTTGTTGCAACACTGCTTTCTACAGTGATTATGATTGCCGTCAGCCTGGCAACGCCAAAAAGCCCCTACCGCGTAATAAACACCTGGTTCGGCAAACAGTAAAAAAAAAGCGTGGTGGTTGTTTTACCATCACGCTTTCTTGCCCTACTCTTTCTTCAGGGAGCAGGTGCCGCCGTAGGAGGCTGCCATCTGCTGCCAGTATTCCATTCTTTTTGCAAGGTCCTTTTTGCTTTCTTCATCATCACGGAAAGCTATTAAGGTCCAGTCCATTTCGGCCAGGGCTTTTTCAAATTCCGGAAGCTTCTGATAAGGAACTGCAATCATCCTTAGGCCTTCCGGGTAAAGCTTGCGCCGCTTTAGTCCGTGGTAAAAACCTGTAGTAATGTGATTCACCTTACCCGTAATTACAGGATAGGCATACATCCATGCACAGCTTAAAACAGGGGAAGACTTGCTTTCCCAGAAGTCGCCTGAAATCCAGCTTGTGGCACGCATAATAATGTCTGCGGCAGGCAGGTCTGCAACAAACATTATTAAATCAGGATCAAAGTCGCAAAGTTCCACAGGGCAGAACTCTACATAATTGACGGTGCCCGGTTCTATTACGGGCAGTTTCTGATAAAGGTTGCGGCATGCAGCAGGGCTTGCATAACAGCCAAAATCGTAGCCTGCCTGCCCGCTAGCAGTTACAGGCGGCTTTGGAATCATGCCCATGGAAACCTTGCCATAGCACTGGTCATCGTCTTTTGCAATGTAAAACCTTTTGCCCGTAACCTGTGCATAGTTTACATAGGCACAGAAAGCCTTCTTTTCGTCGTCAAAGTGCGGGCAGGCAGGCTTTTCAAAGCAATACCTTAAAGCAACGGCCTTATAAGGCAGCGGCAGTTTTTTAATCAAATCCTTTAAGCTATTAGAAATCATTTATGCATTCTCCTTCTTTGCAACTAAACCGTACATGGCAAACATAAGCACAAGGAACACCCCAATGTAAGCAGGAAGCAAGGCAATGGAAACATACTTTGCAATCAAACCGAACAAAGTCGGCATAAGGCATGTTCCAACATAGGCACTTGCCATCTGAACGCCAACCATTGCCTGGGATTTGTCTTCACCAAAAGTTGCAGGCGTAGAATGAATTATGCAAGGATAAACCGGAGCACATCCAAGGCCTATAACAACAAAGCCGATTAAAGAAACTATTTCTGCACAGGGAATTACAACAAGAATAATTCCCGCTGCAATAATTGTCTGACCGGCACGGATTAAAGTTCCGTCAGAAAACTTAAATGTAATAAAGCCGTTAATTGCCCTGCCCACAGTAATGCCGATGTAGAAAAGGCTTGCAAAGAAAGCGGCAGTTTCAGGGTTAATGTGCTTATGAATGTTCAGGTAACTTGCAGCCCAAAGGCCTGTTGTTGCTTCAATGGCACTGTAGCAGAAAAAGCACAGCATGATGGCCTTTGCCTTTTTAATGCAAATTATTTCTTTAAGGCTTAAAACCCTGTCAGATTCCTTGCCCTCTGCAGAATCGGCATTTTCGTTCTTTCTGTTCTTCCATAAAGGCAGGCTTAAAACCAGAATGGCAGTCAGCACAATCTGGATAAAGCCGATATAGCGGTAGCCCAGGCTCCAGCTGTTAAAGCGTGTAAGGGCAAGACCCATAAGGTAAGGACCGCCTGCAGCACCCACACCCCACATGCAGTGGAGCCAGCTCATGTGGCGGCTTTTATAATGAAGTGCCACATAGTTATTCAGTGCGGCATCTACGGAACCAGCACCAAGGCCGTAAGGAACACCAATCAAACACAAGGCAATAAAACTATGACTAAAGGAAAAGCCGAAAAGGGCAACACAGGTCATGGCAACACTGATGGCAGTTACTAGGCCTGCGCCAAGTTTCTTTGTAAGGCGATCACTCTGCAGGCTGGAAACAACAGTTCCTGCGGCAATAATCATGGAAATGATTCCTGCGTAGGAAACAGGACATCCCAAATCCTGATGCATTACAGGCCATGCTGAACCCAATAATCCGTCAGGAAGCCCAAGGCTTATAAAAGCCATGTAAATAATCGGTAACAGTAAACTAGCCATAAAAATACCTCACAGTCAGTATTTATAGTTTAATTTAACATAGCATAAACCATAAAGAATGACTATGAGTATTTTTTGAAATACAAGATTTTTAAGTGTTTTTACAGTATAAAAGTGAATATACTACCAAAAGATATGTTCACTTAGTATTCCGTTGCGCCGGACTTCTTGAAGAAACTTGCGCTGCCGCTTCTTTGTGTTGAAGTATGCACGTTAGGACGGCTGTGGCTTGCACCACGGCTTCTGTCCCTGTCACGGCCCCGGCTGCTTCTTGAAGAACCATCACGGTCTCCGCGGCCAAACCTGTCACGGTCGCGTCCGCCTCTTTCACGGTCACGGCCAAAGCCGCCACGCCTGCTGCCCCTGTCAGAACCATGGCCCCTTCCGCCACGGCGTCCGCCTTCATCATCGTCTCCAAAAGAAACTTTAGTATCAACGTGCATGTGCGGCAAAGACTTGTCCTTTTCTGAAAGTTCAATGGCACGGCGTGCATCGTCAGCAGGCAAAGAAAGCAGGCAGAAATTGTCTGCCATATCAATGGCATCAACCTTGCGTCCAGGAACGCCTAAAAGGTCATGGAAGAAGTCTGCAATCTTTCTAGGATTGTAGCCGTCGTCCCAGCCCATCTGGGCATAGATTCTTGTCTGGCTATAGCCTGCATCGCGTCCCCTGTCTCCGCGTCCACGGTCTGCACGGCCCTTAACGCCGGAAGCAGAAATCTTACCGTAGCGGTTGCGGCTTAAAACGCTGCCGTAAGTTGCGGCAAGCAAAGAAGCAACAACTTCCTTTGCATCCTGACCATTACAAAGTTCTTCTGCCAGGTTATCAAAAATGGCATCGCCCTTCCTTAAGTGCGGCACTTTAGGTTCTGCAGGTGCTGTTTCTGCACTGCCATCTTCCAGAGGAATAACTTCATCATCGGCATCTGCAGGTTCAGCAGAAGTATTATTCAGGCCAATCTTTGTCTTAATGTCATCAAAAAGCCTGCTGCGCTTTGCTTCAAGAACTTCTTCAATGCCAGGAACAGTGCCTTCAGTCATTTCTCCCTTGGCACTCTTGCGCACGGCATTAATAAGGTAATTAAGCTTTCTTCTTGTTTCTTCAGGCTTAACAAAAGTAACGGCAACACCGCGGGAACCTGCACGGCCAGTACGTCCGATGCGGTGAACATAAGTCGGGCCGTCAAAAGGAAGTTCATAGTTTACAACGTGGGTAAGGCCTTCAATATCAATGCCGCGGGCAGCAACGTCAGTAGCAACAAGAATGCGTGTCTTCTTTGCACGGAACCTGGCAAGAATCTTTTCACGCTGTCCCTGCGGAATGTCTCCGTGCAATGCGGCAGCTTCGTAGCCCTTTTCGTCAAGGGTCTTGCTTACGTAATCTGCATCGCACTTGCGCTGAACAAAAACAAGGCCGAAGAAATCCGGTGAAATATCAATAAGGCGCACAAGGGCTTCTATCTTTTCGTTTTCGCGCAGAACCCAGTATTTCTGGTCTATGAGCAGCGGTTCTTCTACAACGCCTTCTTCTTCTACGATTTCATAGTCGCCCATAAAGCGCTGTGCAATGCGCAGGATTTCCTTTGGAATCGTTGCGCTGAACAAAAGCACGCGGCAGTCCTGGTTGGCACTTTCAAAAATGTTTTCAATGTCGTCAACGAAGCCCATGTCAAGCATTTCGTCGCCTTCATCAAGGATAAAGTAATCAATCCTGGAAATATCAAGCACGCCGCGGTCCATAAGATCCATTACACGGCCAGGAGTTCCTACTACGATTTCTACGCCCTTGCGCAGTGCACGCATCTGCTCTCCCATGGAAGCACCGCCGTAAACAACGGCAACGCGCGGGCATTTGCCTGTAGTAAAAGAAGCCATTTCCGTGGCGGTCTGCATGGCAAGTTCGCGGGTTGGTTCAAGGATGATGGCGCGCACGTGGTCTGAAGGTTCCCTTAAAGTCTGAACCAGCGGCAGGCCGAATGCAGCCGTCTTGCCTGTTCCTGTGCGGGCACGTGCAATGACGTTGGCGTCCCCGTTCAATAAGCGTGGGATTGCAAGCACCTGGATTGGAGAAGGAACTTTAAACCCCTTTTTTTCAATTGCCTTTAATGTAATTTCATCAAGACCAAGGTCTTCAAAAGACATTTCATCAGAATCGTTTTCTGCTGAAACTTCAGCGGGCATAGTAAGCCCGTCAGTTTTTTTGTTTAATTCTTCCATACGATACCTCTTTCGTTCATGAAAGTCCGTAACCGCATAGAAGTGGCGTTTTCCGCCCTATATCCCTAAAACTGATTTTAAAGATTGATTCCAACCCGAGACCCAGGAGGTTTTGCCCCCATAAGAAAATGCGGTCTTTAGACAGACATGAAGTTAATGTAAAATGTTTGCAAATGATACAGTTTTTTAACATCTTGCACAAGGGGGAATAAAAAAATCCCGGCAATGCAAGGCATATTATCCTGCACTGTCCGGGATTGGTTGCTTAAGTTAAGCTAGGAATATGAAAGATTATTGTTTTGTAAATACTAAATTTTCTTCATCGTCATTTTCATGGCTATATAATCCATAAACAGTCATTTTGCCATCATTGCCTATAGTACTCTTCTTCTTATAATCATCCTTCTCAGCTTCCGGAACATCAACTAATTCACTAAAGTATTTATACAGGCCTTTTTCATCATTAGCATACTTTTTTTCTGCAGCAGCATAATCTTCGTCTGATAATATATAACCTCTAGGAACCTTTGTAATTACAAAATTATAAGTATTACCGTCTTCAGAAACAGTATATGTTCCTAAAGCAAATATGAATTCATCAACTAATTTGCCGTTTTCTACTTCTCTTATATATAAAGAAAACTTTTTAGATTCTTCATAAATTGTCAATGTGTATGTATCAACGCATTTTGCATCTTTAGTTACTACATTTCCATCATCATCTTCAATATCACAGGTATATTCATCTTCACAAACCCATACAGAAGAAGCTTTTTCTGAACCAAAGAATTCCTTTGCAATTGCTTCATTTCCAGAAACATCATCGTCATCATCATCGTCACTGCTGCATGATACAAAAGAACATGCAATCATCATTGCTGCAACTACAGCAAACAGTTTTGCTAACTTTTTCATAGAAAAGTCACTCCT
>JALELH010000109.1 GCA_022768865.1 Spirochaetia bacterium | reverse complement strand
TTGTAAATGCTTCTGCAACTGTTTCAGGCAGGGTGAACTTTGTTTCTTCTGTTGAAGAATAAAGTTCAATCATGAACTTAAGCATGCGGTTAAGGTAACCAAGTGTTACTACAGAAAGACCGTATCCTGCAAGGGCGTTGTTTGCATCGTTCCATTCCGGGCGCTGAGTGTTCATCCAGATGCCGCCGCCTGGAATCAGGTTTGCAGCTTTCTGAATTATTATCTGGAACAGTTTTGTCGTTATGTTTACAAGCTGAGGCTGACCGTCCTTGTCTGTATACATTTTGCGGTCTGTTCCGTATTCCTTGCTTTCCTTTATCAACCTGTCGCTAAGTTCCTTGTCGAAGGCAATGGAATTTCTCGGGTCTTCAAGGATTTCCTTATAGCTTTTAAGTCTGTATGGAACATTTGCGCTGCAGTAAAGTTCCTTGTTAAGGCTTGCCAGAAGTTCCTTGCGGTCAATGGAATTCCACTGTTCAAGAAGTTTCTGCAGATAGATAACCTGGTGGTCTCCCCAGTAGCCGTACTGTGCCCACGGATTGTCCGGTTCCGGAACTTCCCAGTCAATGCCCTGACGGTTGATTCTGTAAGGATTGAATCCGTCTATGGTCATGGCATTAAGGAACTTTGCACAGATATTTTTTATGTATGCCGGGTAAGACATGGTAAGTGCTTCCCAGTTCTGGAAAATATCACGCCAGTTGCCTTCGTAGTTTAAGATTGGGTTTCCGTTTATGTCGTTAAGGATAATGTTAAACTTGTTCCACGGACGGCTAGGGTCTCCGTGGCGGCGGCTGAATATTACAGGCATGTATTCCATAAACAGACGCTGAATCTGCGGATCCTTGCTTTCGTTAACGGCCTTTTCAAGTTCATCTTTTAAAAGTGATGTCTTGCCTTTGTATGCACAAAGGATCTTTTCAAGTTCTTCTGCCTTTTCCTTGTTGCGTGTCCGGACAAAGTCAAAAAGATCCGGTGCATTTATTCTTCCGTTGTCTGCATAGAATCCGCCGCGCATAATGTTGAACATTACGTTTGCCCTGTGGTGTGCGCATGTCATTTCTTCTGCAGTGTCTTCAATTCCGTCTGCTTCTGAAATGTATGTGGTCATAAGGTTTTCTGTTGCTTCCATGTCCTTTAAAAGTGAATCAACTGCTGCTTCCTTGTTCTTAAGCATGTTTTTAAGTGAAGCAACTTTTGATGCCGTAAGGAATGTGTCAAAAACCTGGAACCACTGTGCATTGTCTTTAAGGCTGATTTTCCGTGCAATGTAGGAAGCACCGCGTTCGCCCTTTGTAACAGGAACGCTTTCTATTTTGTCCGTATCACCGTCTGCATTGTAAAAAAGTGCAGGTGTGTTTTCCTGCAATAAAATCTTTCCGCCGCAGGTAAACCAGCTTGTGTTGGCAAGGAGGCCTTCGCTTGGTTCTGCACGGTCTGTAAGAACGGAAGACATGATGTAAAATGTAAGTCCGCTTTCTGCATTCAGGTCTGTTTCCTTGTATGCGTCAATAAGTGTGGAATTGTCGTTTTGCAGCGTGCTGTCTATACATGCAGGAAGAACATTGCGGCAGCCGTCTGCAACAGAAACTTCCATTTCCTTGCCGCTCAGGTTTTCCAGGCGTGACATTTTTACAAGACCGAATTTTGCGCTGCTTGTCCAGCCGTATCGGAATGAAAGGCCCAGGTCTTTGTTAATTTCTTCAAACCAGATTTTTGTGCCGTTTAAGTTTTTGTATATGTTGCGTTCAATTGTAGTGCAGTGCTTTGCTTTATAGCTTTCCCCTGAAAGAAGTGATTCAAAAGGCTGCCATATTATTGTCTTGCCGTCTTTCTTTACGGCGATGCCGGTCCAGCTGCCTGTTACGTTCTTAAGGTCTGAAACTTTATCTACTGTGTAATATGGAAAAATTGCATGGTTGCTGTTGATTCTTCCAGCCGTAATTCCTCCCTGGGCCCAGCAGAAATTCCATACATCAGAAGAACTTGTAATGGTCATAAAAAAATCTTCCATGCAGTCATAGTTTTTGATGCAGTAGAATTTTTCACCGTCAAGATTAACAAAAGTTCCCTTTACCTCTTTGCTCATACATTTCCTCACAAATAATCTTTAGTGTTGATTTAGAATTATATTTTAATTCAATTTCTAATATTCCGAATGTCGAGTTTAGAATAATTTGCAATTTAATTATTTTATGGCAGGCAAACGCCGTAGGCAGGTTCAGGCATGAAAAAAAATCTGCAGGAGCAAAGCGACGAAGCCTTTTTTTCAGGACTGGTTCTGCCGAAAGGCGTTTATTTGCTTTTTAATAATCAGCAATTTTTTTATAACTCGACATTCGACATGATATTTATGATAAATGAAATAAAATATAAGTCAAGCAACCGGTTGCCATTTCTGTTGATTTTCTAAAAAAGATAATATTATTCTAAAAAAAACATATACGAGAAAAGTGGAATTACAATTTCATTTATGCAGCCTGTTGTTTTTATAGTCTTCTAAAGCCTGCTTTTTCATAAGGTTGTGCTGTTTTTTCCCTGTTGCCGTGTATGGAATTTCATCCGTAAAGGCATAGAAACGCGGCCTTTTATACATTGAAAGCAGCGGGCTTTTTATGCAGAAGTCCTTTATTTCTTCTATGGTCAAAGTCTTGTCTTTTGGAATTATATAGGCAACGGCTGCCTGTCCGCGCACGCTGTCCGGTATGGAAGTTACAATGCAGTCAGAAACTTTTTCGTTTCTTAAGATTGCTTCTTCTATCTGCTGGGGGTAAATGTTTTCTCCTGACACAACCATCATGTCATCTATTCTGCCGCAGACAGTCACAAGGCCGTTCTTATCCCATGTGCCAGTGTCTCCCGTATACATCCAGCCTTTGTAAAACTTTTCTTCTTCTGCTTCCGTGTTGCCGTAATAGGAATAGGTTGTTTTTTCCGGGCAGTGAATAATGATTTCTCCCTGGGTTTTGCCGTCCATGGGAACTGTTTCTTCTGGTTCCGATCTTTTGCCGTCGTAAATCTTTACGATTCTTGTTTCGTCGTCTATGCAGCTGTAGCCTACTGAACCTGCTGCTGACGGCAGATTGTAAGGACGTAAAAAAGAATTCCAGAATGTTTCCGTAGTGCCGTAGCCGTTGAAAATATTCGGCGTTAAAACACCCATGTAGCGTATGCAGTCGTTCCTTGTTAAAGGTCCGCCCATGGTTACGATTCCGCGGATGGAAGAAAGGTTTCTGGAATTCCTTTCCTGTGCACGGGCAAGCATTTCCAGGTTTGCAGGTGCACCCATCATAAAAGTTATTTTATATTTTTCTACCCAGTCCAGTGCTGTCTGCGGCTTAAAGCTGCGCATTACAACTACGGCACCGCCAATGTAAAAGGTAGGGCACGGACCGCCTGAATGAACGCCGCCCCTGTGGAACCATGGCGTCATGTTTAAGGTAACGTCGTTGCATGTTAATGGGTAGTGCATGATTACATCGTGGGCGCTCAATACTTCGTTTATGTCGTTAAGTGGAACGCACTTTGGCAGGGCAGTTGTTCCGCTTGTGCAAAGGCGCAGAACTTCATCATAAATATGCGGCCTTGATTCTATTACAGGATTGTCTTCGCTTTTGTCTTTTATAAAGTCTTCGTATAAAACGTGGCCTTCCGGTGCTTCAACTCCTGAAAGATTGTCTGCCATGATTACAAGTGGGCATTTGCATTCAGAGATTTTTAATGCACCTGCAACTACGTCTTTTAAAACAGCGGAATAGATTATGGCCTTTGGTTTATTGTGGTCTATGAGCTGTGCCATTTCTTCTGTTGCAAGGCTTGTGTTTGCCGCAAGAAGAATTGCACCTGCTTTTCTTGGTGCTATATAGCTTGTGCAGAATTCAGGGCAGTTTTTTAAGGCAGACATTACAACGTCGTTTTTGCCTATGCCTGCATCAATAAGGCCATGGGCAAGCCTGTTTGCTTCTGCGTTCAGTTTTGAATATGTCCATGCCGTGCCTGTTTCCGGATCTATGACGGCGGGTCTTGAACCATACCGCCTTACGTTGCGCATAAATCCGTTGAGCCATGTGTATTCATGTTCAAAAGTATCAATGAACATGGTGTCGTTGTAAGTTCTGTTCATTAAAAAGTCCTGTAAAGCCTATTCGCTTTTAAAGCCTGCACCAATGCCGTTCATTACATCAAAGAAGTGCGGAAAGCTTACGCTGCAGCATTCTGCATCTTTTACGGTGACGGCTTCTCCTTCTGCAAGTCCCAGTCCAAGGCAGGCAAGGCTCATGGCAATTCTGTGGTCAAGGTAAGAATCTACTGTGCCGCCGTGGAGCTTAAAGTCCTTGTTTTTAGAACCGTCAGCATTGAGCGGACTATGGCCGTGAATTATCATGTAGTCAGCATCTTCTTCTACTGAGGCACCAAGTTTTTCAAGTTCGCTTTTTAAAACCTTAATGCGGTCCGTTTCTTTCCTGCGGCAGACTTCGGCATCTTCTATGACGGTTGTTCCTTCAATAAAGCATGCTGTTGCAGCTATGGCACAAATGGCATCAGGAAAGCCGGAGATTTTTACATGAAGTTCCTTGCCCGGAAGGTTTTCTGTTGTAAGCCTTTTGCCGCCTGCAACAACAAGGCAGCTGTTTTCTTTGTCTACCGTAATGTCTGCACCGGCAGATTTGAAAATGTCAACAATGGCATCGTCTCCCTGGGTTCCGCCTATGTCTATGTTGTCTATTGTAATTTTGCTGTCAGTAATCAATGCTGCCATAAGTGGGAATGCTACGGCTTCCCAGTCACTTGGAATTGTTGCATCAAAGGCTTTTAAATCAACAGGGCCATCGACTTCTATGTGCTTAAAGTCGCTGCTGATTCTGCAGGTAACGCCCACCTTTTCCAGCCATTTCTGTGTCATGGTCAGGTATGGAGTTTCTTTCGGGTCTGTAAGTTCAATGTGCAAAGTTCCGTTCATTCTGATTGCAGACATCATAAGGCCAGAAATGTACTGGCTTGAAACGGCACCTTCCGTTACGACTTTTCTGCCGGCATTTATAGGACCCTTTATAATCATAGGGCATGTTTTGGCACCAGGCTGTGAAATATAGGCTTGAGCTCCAAGCTGATTCAACACGTCTACAACGTGGGCTACTGGTCTTTTCCTTATGCTTTCGTCTCCTGTAAAAATGCTCCAGCCTTCAAAGGTTGCTGTAATTGGGGAAAGAAAATAAAGGAGGGAGCCGCTGTTGCCTACGTCAATTACATTTGACGGCAGGTGAACCTTGCTGCCTGCGCCTTTGACAACCCAGACCTTGTCTTCTTCCAGTTTTGCCGGATCGTTTTCAAGTTCTGCACCAATGAGGGGAATTGCCCTGCTTGTACTTAAACAGTCTGCACTTGGCAGAGGGTTGCTTATGTTTGACGTGCCTTCTGCAAGGGATGCCAGAAGAAGTGCCCTTATTGTATGTGATTTTGAACCAGGAACCTGAATGTGTCCTGAAAGTGTATTTTTAGAAGCCTTGATTTTCATGGTGCAGATTATATATCAAATAAGGATTTTGTGGCAAATGTCCAATTATAAAAAAACGCCCGTGTATTTAACACGAGCGTTGTATATAATTCTATTTTGTTAGTTTCCATAAAGCCAAGGATGGCGCACTGAAAGTTTAGCAAAATAGCCCTGAGAGTTTTGCCCTGCAAAACTCGTGAATAAAAATTGACATGGATGTCAATTTTTATTCAGCAAACCTTATTTCCTGCCACAGGTTGTTGTATTTATCAAGGTTGTCGCCGATGTCTTCCTTGAGCGTGCCGTTGTTCATCATTTCTGCCTTATACATTGGCTTTGTTGTTGTAAATGCTGCAGCATCAGGGTTTACAAAACAAGGGAAGTGGAAAGCGTCAAGAAACTTTGCATAGACTTCCGGCCTGTGGATGTAGTTTACAAATTCGTTGGCAAGGGCTGCGTGCTTTGCATCTTTAAGGATACACATGCTGTCCATGTAAGAAGGTCCGCCGTCTTCCGGAATAAAGAAGTCAATGGTTTCGTCCCATTTATCTTCCGGAACTTCACCGAATACAACTTCTGCATAGCCCTGGCAAAGCCAGAAATCACCGGAATCAAAAGACTTTCCGAAGCCTTCTGCATCAAACTTTACAAGGTTAGGCTTCCACTTGTTTAGGATTAAATTCTTTGCTTCTTCAAGTTCCTTGTCGTCTACGGAATTTACGCTGTAGCCTAAAGTAGCAAGGGCGTCTCCCATAACTTCGCGCATGTCGTCCATCATTGTGGCATGACCTGCAAAATGCTGGTCTGCAAAAATATTCCATGAACGTTCGTATTCAGCAGGGGCCTTTGTCTTGTTTACTGAAATGCCTGCCATGCCAAGATAATATGGAACGCAGTACTTCATGTCTGAATCATAAGTAGCCATTTTAAAGCACAGCGGATTAATGTGGCTTTTATTGGTCATCTTAGACTGATCAAGAGGCTGGAACATTCCCTGTTCAATCATAATGGAACAGTAATCCTGTGAAGGAACTACAATGTCGTAGCCTTTGGCTCCGGCACGGAGCTTTGCATACATTTCTTCGTTGGAAGCATAATAGTCAACCTTAACCTTGCAGTTGAATTCTGCTTCAAAGTCGCGCAGAACTTCATCAGGAGTGTAGTAAGTCCAGTTGTAGATGTAAAGTTCATTTTCTTCTTCTTTGCAAGAAGCAAATCCAAAAATAACACCAGCCATTAAAGCAGCTGTTAAAAAACACTTAAGTTTTTTCATTGTTTTCCTCTTATATTATGAAAGATAAAGTATATCAGTGTGCTGCTGCAAAGCTTTTAAGCCTGCTTTTAAGGATTACGGCAACAACTGTTATTGTTAAAATAAGGACAAAAGAAAGGGCGTTGATAACAGGGCTTACTCCGAAGCGAATCATAGAATAAACATAAAGGGGAAGGGTTGAACTTCCTGGTCCTGAAACCAGAGCGGTAATTACGTAGTCTTCCAGAGACATGGTAATGGACATCATAAATCCTGAAACAATTCCCGGCATAATGGCAGGAATGATTACCTTCCATAAAGTCTGAACTTCGTTGGCACCAAGGTCGTGGCTTGCTTCTATAATTGAATAGTCAAATTCATCTACGCGGGCACTTACCATAAGGTAAACAAAGGGAAGGCAGAATGTTGTGTGTGCAATAAAGATTGTAAAAAGTCCCAGTGACATTTTAACGCCGCTGAAAAAAATCAGGAGCGAAATACCCATGATTACTTCAGGCAGAACCATAGGCAGAAAGCTTACGGTCTGAATGTAGGACTTGCCGAAAA
Source organism: Spirochaetia bacterium (assembly GCA_022768865.1). Lineage (GTDB taxonomy): Bacteria > Spirochaetota > Spirochaetia > Treponematales > Treponemataceae > Treponema_D. The sequence goes on along the minus strand of JALELH010000109.1, from coordinate 23,297 downwards.
ACTTATACCAGCTTACGCCGATGGAAGCAAGTGTTCCTAAAATTGTTGCAACAATGCCGGAAGTAATGGCAACAATAAGGCTGTTCATTAAAGCCTGCCAGAGTGGCTTGGAAGAAAAGACAAGTTTTTCATACCAGATAAAAGAAAAGCCTGCCCAGTTTGTATCCTTTGCGCTGTTAAATGAATAGAAAACAATTACAAAAAGCGGAAGGAAAAGAAAAAGCAGAGAAACTGCAAGAACTGTTTTTGAAAAGCTGAATGGTGCAGCACGTTTCTTCCAGCCGCGTTTTGCGTGCCTTGCATTTTCAGAAGAAGGTGCCTTTCTTAAAATTTTGTCATAAAGATGTGAAGCAAGATTTTTCATTTTGCACCTCCCATATCTGTCTTTGCAATGGATTCAGCAATGGAAGTTGTTGTATCTTCCTTTGTAGACTTCCTGTTAAGCTGTGCTTCTTTCTTTCCTGTAGAAAGCATTAAAAGAACACCTGCCATGGAAATAAGTGTAATTACAAGGCTGAATGCAGATGCTAGCGGCCAGTTGCGCACTTTCTGAACCTGGTCAACAATTATGTTTCCAAGCATGTAGCTGTCTTTGCCGCCTACAAGCTGCGGTACAGTATAAGTTCCGAAGATAGGAATAAAGGTAAATATAATTGCACTTAAAATGCCGCTTTTAATTCCAGGCACAAGAACCTTTATCATGGACTGTGGCTTTGTTGCGCCTAAGTCTCTTGCTGCTTCTAAAAGCGTAAAGTCAAAGCGGTCTACTGCTGTAAATATTGGAAGAATTGCGTAAGGCAGATACATGTAAATGCTTACTAGAATAACTGCACCCTTTGTAAACATAAACTTGTGCGGTGTAAATTCCCCCGTGCCGCCTGTTATTCTTTTCCACAGGTTAAAAAAGCCTTCAAGAACCTGATTTAAAATTCCGTTGTCTCCAAGGATTGTAATCCATGCAAAAATGCGGATAAGGCTGTTTGTAAGGAAAGGAACAATTACAAGAATAAGAAGGATTGTCTGGTGCCTGCTTCTTGCCATGGCATAGCCGCATGGAAGGGCAATTATAATCGTAATAAAGGTTGAAAGGACTGTAATCCAGAGTGTCCTTAAAAAAATCATGCCGTAAGCAGGACTAAGCATCTGCTGGTAGGCTTTTAAAGAAAACTCCGGAACTACGCCGCCGTAAACATCGCGCTTAAGGAAAGAATATACAACGATGATTGCAAGAGGCACAATGAAAAACAAAGAAAACCACATTCCCATAGGCCATGCGTAGGCCGGGCCAGGGTTTGCTTTTTTTAACTTATGGCTGTATGCGGCAGACGCAATCTTTAAATCTGCACTCTGTTTCTTTTCCATTATTTTTCAATATCCTCTACAATATAGCCGTCTTCTGCAGACCATGAAACATAAACAGTATCCTTCCATGCAATAGAAGGACCATCGTCAAGGAAATTCCTGTGCTGCTGGAAAACCTTAAGCACTGCACCGTTTTCCAGGCGGACATAGAACTTTGACTGGAATCCTGTATAAACAGGTTCTTCAACAATGCCCTTGAAAACGTTAATGTCTTTTCTTCCGTGAACATCCGGAATGTCTGTGGTAATCCTTATTTTTTCAGGACGGATTGTAAAGGCAACTTTCTGGCCTGGTTCCGTATTGTCGTAATCAGTTACCATCATGTATTTGTCGCCTGCTGCCATTTCTGCAGAATCTGTAGGAAGCGGTGCCTGCTTGCCAAGGGCAGGAACAGAACATGTGCACATAAATTCTTCAAGTCCGTTTTCGTTCTTATAAGGAACACATTCTGCTACTGTAGCTTCAAAAAGATTTGTTTCTCCGATGAACTGGGCAACAAACTGGGTTGCAGGGCTTTCGTAAATTTCAAAAGGAGTTCCAACCTGAAGTACTTTGCCCTGGTTCATTACGGCAATGCGGTCTGAAACGGCAAGTGCTTCACTCTGGTCGTGGGTAACATATATAAAGGTAATGCCGATTTTATCGTGGAGTGCATCAAGATCCAGAAGCAGGCTTGCACGCAGCTTTGCATCAAGGGCAGAAAGAGGTTCATCAAGTAAAAGAACTTTTGGTTCGTTGATAAGGGCACGGGCAATGGCAACACGCTGGCGCTGGCCGCCTGAAAGCTGGTTTGGCTTTTTAAAAATATGCTGGTCCAGCTGAACAAGGTGAAGGTATTCGCGCACCTTGTTGTCTATTTCTGCCTTGTTTTTTTTCTGAAGGCGCAAAGGAAAAGCAACATTTTCATAAACTGAAAGATGCGGAAAAAGAGCATAACTCTGGAATACGGTGTTGCAAGGCCTTTTGTTTGCCGGCAGAGAAATTATATTCTTATCATCAAGAAGAACTGCTCCATCATCAGGAAATTCAAACCCTGCAATTATGCGGAGGAGTGTAGTCTTGCCGCAACCTGATGGTCCGAGAAGTGAAAAGAATTCACCCTGCTTAATAGTAAAATTAACGTCATCAAGCGCATGGAAAGATCCAAAGTGCTTTGACACATGGTCAATAGAAACTGTACTTCCGTTCACTACAGTACAACTCCTCTTAATAGTGATATTTTTTGTTACTATCCCTTTTATACAGTTAAAAGTCAATAAAAATCCGTAAATTTTTTATAAATTATTGCTTTTATAATTTTTATGAAAAATAGGATAAGGTTATATTTTTTTGTTGTATAAACGCAATTAATGAATTAAAATACATAGATATGGCAACTGTTGTTACATCCCAGGTTCTTAACCGTTATTATGATGACTACAAGGACACTGAAATAACATTCTCAAAGGAAATAATGCGGACATTAAAAATGGATCCGCGTCAGATTTATATTAAGAGCGGTGGTCTTCAGTGGCCCTGCATTATAAACAGCACTACTTTTAATATTGCAAAAATTATTGTAGGAACTAAAAGCGGTGCCTATCAGGTGCTTTCTAAAAAAGAGCCTGCACCTGTAAGCTTAAGGTTCAGCTTTTACCAGCCGGACGGGCAGCTCATGTCTTTCTTTGTTTCTGCAAGGGTTCAGATTTGCAAACCATACATGAACAGCACTGATCTTTCCATAGTGCAGCTTCAGTATACGCAGCGTCCGCCGGATGACCTGATCCAGATGATCGGAAACCTTCTTGATGCCAATGTAAATGCCGTTAAGCGCAAGGAAGACCGCATTATAATCAACCAGGATTCCATGAGAAGGCTGGGCATTACAAAGAAAGAAATGATAATTACAATACAGAGCGTTCCGCGCCATTGTATTCTGCAGGATCTTTCTTTTGGCGGTGCTAAAGTTGTCCTTATGGGACTTGCACAGTATCTTCTTAATAAAGACGTTCAGCTCCAGATTGAATTTGAAGACCCTCACGAAATCATTACCTTAAACGGCATGATTGTAGGTGCAAATTTCATCGAAGGCAGAAAGGACATTATTATTGCAAGCATTAAGTTTAATGATGAATCCATAAGCCTTGCTTACAAGATTCACATTAATAAATACATTACTTCTGTCCGCAAGAACGAACTTGATACAAAGTTTGCCGGAGAAAAGGTAGAAACGGCAACTCCTGTAGCAGATGGCGAATCTAAATCAGATAAGGAAGCTGACTCAGAAAAGAAAACTGATGGTGCAGATGCCAAGGCAGAACCTGCTGATAAGGATAAAAACACTGCCGAAGGTTCCTCTAAGGAAGAAAAGGAAACTTCTGCCGAAACTGCAGCTGCTAAAGCTTCTGATGCCAAAGAAACTTCAGCACCAGAAGCAGATAAAGACACCGGTAAAGCAGATTCTGCTCCTGCAAAATAAAGCATTCAGTCAGGGCATATTTATTTTGATAAAGGACTTGTAAAACGATAAAAGTTTTGCAAGTCCTTTAGTTTTTTTATATACTTAGACCTTATAAATACAATTCAAGGAAAAATTATGAGTTCAGCAAATCCATTAGGTTCAATTTATTTTGTAAAGATTCCGGCAGACGCAAAGTTTTCATCTGCTGCAATGAAGATAGATTCAAATATAGAACTTCCTGTGCAGAAAAAAAATCTTGACGACCCTGTAGAAGAAGATTTTGCAAAGCTTACGGAAGAACAGATTCTTTCAGGCATCCTTACAGTCCTTGCTTACGATAAAGAAAATAAAAATGCAAACTACTACAGAAAAATTATTAAGGAAGTGCGTCCGAATATAAAAAAGGAACTTGCAGAAGCAGCAATTTTAAAGGCACGCGATGAACAGTGGGATCTGGCAGAAGAAATATGGCTTGCCGTTTTAGGAATAGACCCGGAAGATTATGCAATTATCCTTAACATGGCAATTTTCTATGACCAGAAGGCAGACAGTTTCAGACACAATTCCTTAAACGAAGACGCAGATGCCTTTGACGATCTTGCCTACACCTACTACAAAAAGGTATTGAACAGCGACAAAGAAATTCCTGATGCCTACTTTAATGCAGGATTTTTCCATCTTAAAAGAAGTGAATACGCCGATGCAAAGGCATGCTTTGAAAACTTTCTTGCACTTGTTTCTGACAAATCTGATGCAGACCTTGGTGACAACGGAATCTATAAAAAGGAACGTGCACAGGAAATCATAAATAAAATTTCCAACCGCAACCTGGAAAACGACAGGTTCCACGATGCCTATAAATACATTTCAAGCGGACAGGAAGAAAAGGGCCTGGAAGAAATAAGAAAGTTCCTTCAGGACAATCCTGCCGTATGGAATGCATGGTTTTTGCTTGGCTGGGGCTTGCGCCGTCTTGGACGCTTTGCTGATGCAAAGGCTGCTTTCCTTAAAGCAAGGGAATGCGAAGGCGGAGATGAAAATGCAGATACATTAAATGAACTTGCCATCTGCCAGATGGAAACAGGCGATATAGAAGAAGCTTACGAAACTTTAAAGGAAGCTTTGAGCCTTGACGGGGACAATACTAAAGTAATTTCTAATCTTGGTTTTTTAAGTTTAAAGCTTGGAAAAAGAGACGAAGCAAAAAAGTATTTTGAAGTTGTCCTTGAAATTGACCCTGAAGACAAAATAGCACTAGAGCAGATTAAGAGCCTTTCCTGACATCAACTTTATCGCCAGTTTCTATTCCATTGGCCTTGAACCAGCCCTGCGGGACTTCAAGGGCATACATTACAGAGCCGGAACTTAAAACAGGGTTCAGGCTGTAAGGTTTCATGTCCAGAATGTCCCGGATTGTTCCGTTTTTTGTAATGTAGGCTATGGAAAGGGGGTGGGGTGTATTCTTCATCCAGAAACTAAGCTGCTGTTCTTCTTCAAAAACAAAAAGCATGCCCGTGCCTGCAGGAATGTTTTTCCTGTTCATAAAGCCGTAGTTGCGTTCTTCCTGTTTTTTTGCAATTTCTGCACGTACTTCAAAAACAGTGCCGTCTTTTCTTGTTATGGTTAGGGTTTCAACAGGTAGTTTGTATTTTCCTCTTTCTGCAGAACAAGATGCAGATAAAAAAGCTGTAATTAATAATAATGTAAAAAGAAGTTTCTTAATAGGTTTCATAAAAGATCCAGAAATTCCTGCTTGGACTGTTCTTCTTCCGTTTTGTTTACCATGGCTTTAGACTGAAGGTCTTCAAAGATTTTTCTGTCCGTATATTTAAGCGTAAGCGGGCGTTCCAAAGACATGATTACATCATCATTTTTCCATTCACTTTTTTCTGGATTCAGAAAATCAGGGGTGCCGTATTTTTCTGTAAGGGTTGTATAAATGGAATAATGATCCATTTTGCTTTTTTTCATGTTGATTGTAATCGTATAAAGCTTGTCTTCGTAAAACTGAAACCAGCATCGTTCTAGAATTGAATATGGCGCAGTTCTTGAAGTGTCAGTTTCTATAAGAATCCTGTTTTCCCCTGGCAAAAGAGAAACATCCCTGTCTCCGCGGAAGCCAAAAGAAGCATCCTTTTTTAATTCTTCCTTAACTTCATCGACAGACATTCCAAAATGAATGTTCTTAAAACCTGTTGGCAGACTTTCTTCTGCAAATAAAACAGAAGCAAGTAAAAGAGAAAATGCAACTGTAAATAGTTTCCTAAAAATCTTTAGCATGTTTTGAACTCTGTTTTCTATAGAAAGCGGCCTGCTTTATCAATTCATTTACATCAGGAACAAGAATCTGGCTGTTTACAAGCTTTACATTCTGATCCATGGAAAGCTGATTATAGGCAGCGTTCTGCTGTTCAAGGGGAATTGCACACATCTTGAATAAATCAACAACAGAAATTCCTGTGTTGTAAATTTCTCCCTTTACAGGCGGAGTCTTAAGCTTTTCTATCTGAAGTGCAACCATGTCAACAAGGCGTTCCCTTGCATCTGTAAGCAAAGTGTTTGAAAGCTGGCGGTACATAGACCACAGGCGGTCTGCAAAAGTAGTAGTAAGCTTAGAAATCATCTGCGGCTGAGTCATTACCATCTGGTTAAAGTTGGCCTTGTTTACAACCATAAGCTGGCATGTTGTATGGGCAATGGCACTTGCAGAACGCGGCTTGTTTTCCAGAAGGGCCATTTCGCCGAACATGTCGCCTTTTTTAAGGATGGCTAGAATAATTTCCTTGCCGTCTACAACTTTAGTAATGCGCACAGAACCGTCCTGAATAATGAACATGTCTCCGCCGGATTGGCATTCTGCCATAATCATGGTGTTGGCAGGATAAGTGCGCACAACTTCGTTTGTAGGTTCAAAATATACAGCCCTTGATTTCGGCTTAAGCTTTGTAAACTTTTTCTTTGCAAGTTCAATATTTATGCCTGCAGAGCAGTGCTTGATATACTGATAATAACCGTAGCATGCAATGTCAGGAAATCTCTGATCTTCGTAATACTTGGCAATCTGGAAAATTTCTTCCGGGGAATCAACAAGATTCTTCTTTGCCGTAAGCTTTGTAAGCTGGTCGTTTACAATCCTCATGTCGCGGGCAAAAGACTTTACGATTTTAATGGCAACCGGTGTGTTCCTTGCAATAAGTTCTGAATACTGGGACTTCATTACCATAATTGCCGTTACAGGCTCAATGGCAACAACGTTCTTTGTCTGCGAATGTCCTGACATACATGCAACAACACCTATAAAGTCTCCGGGGCCAAGGACTTCCGGCTGAATGCCCGGTATTGGCGTTTCGTTGTAGGTGCGGGCATGTCCCTTCTGGATGATGAAGAATCTGTCAGATGCAGGTGTTCCTTCAAGAAGAATATGAGAATTGGGTTTGAAATTGACAAATGAAAGCTGAAGCAACTTTATACCACCTTTATTGTGTAAGAATCACTTAAGATTCTGTTCTGCAAAAATAATTTCTGGTTCAAGGGTAAATCCTGTTTTCTGCCGGACTTTTTCCTGGACAAGTTCAACAAGTGCCTTTACGTCACTGCTTTTAGCATTTCCACAGTTTATGATTATGTTTCCATGCCACGGTGCAATCTGAGCTCCACCGATTCTTGTACTTTTTAAGCCCGCCTTATCTATAAGGATTCCGCTTGGTTCACCAAAACTCCTGTTGTTTTTAAATACACTGCCTGCACTAGGAGCCTTAAAATGACCTTTCTGTTTACGGTCATTTATGTATTTTTCACATTCAAGGCCAATGCCTTCCTTTTTATCGGAATTTATCTTCCTTGCCTTAAAAGTTATGGATGTGATGAAAACATCATTCTGCATAAACGGAGAATGTTTATAAGCCCAATCCTCACCCGTTTTGATATTATGATACATTTTCAAGTGACGTTCAATAAAATTAGGGCAAAAATCTGTATTTTTAACAATGTTGCTAAATTCAATATATTCTGCGGAACAGACAACCTGAGACATTTCTTTTCCGTAACAGCGTGCATTCATAAAGGCAGCACCGCCTGCAGTTCCCGGAAGACCCGCAAAAGTTTCCAGGCCTGAAAAGCCGTTTCTTGTACAGAAGTCAACAAGGTCAGAAGTTTTAACGCCTGCACCGCAACGGATAAAAACGTCTTCCATCTTATCCTTATCTTCCGTTCCTTTTTCTTCTATAGAAATTGAATCAAGTGCTTCCGTAGAAACAACGGCGGCTTCAAGTTCTCCGTCGGGGAATACCACATTGCTTCCGCCGCCTAAAATAAAATATGGAATATTAAGTCCCTTTAAAAAACTTACGGCAATAAAAACTGAAAGTTCGTCTTCAGGAACAAGAAAAAGCGCCGCAGTTCTACCGGTCTTCATGGTAGTCTTTTCTGCAAGGGCTTCGTGCTCAAGGATTTTACCCTTAAACTGCGTTTTATTGATATTTTCAATGAATTGATGTAATTTTAACATTGCTTTTATTATAGAAAACAAAAGCAAATCACGCAATTATATTTTGCCACCGGAGGCTATTATGGCTCTTAAACTTTACAATACAATGGGACACAAACTGGAAGAATTCAAGCCGATAAAGGAAGGTTTTGTAGGATTTTACGGTTGCGGACCTACAGTATATAACTATGCCCATATCGGAAATCTTCGTGCCTATGTTTTCCTTGACACTTTGGACCGCACCTTGACTTTCTTAGGTTACGATAAAAAACACGTAATGAACATTACTGACGTAGGCCACTTAAGCGGAGACAGTGACGACGGCGAAGATAAAATGGTAAAGACTGCAGAAGAAAAGCATAAGAGCGTAATGGAAGTTGCAAAGTTTTATACCGATGCCTTCTTTAACGACATAGACAGGCTTAACATAATCCGTCCGGACGTTGTATGCAAGGCAACAGAGCATATTCCGGAAATGATAGAATTAATCAAGAAGCTTGAAGCCAACGGCCATACCTACATGGCAGGCGGCAACCTTTACTACGATGTAAGCACATACAAGGACTACGGCAAGCTTGCAAACCTTCAGCTGGATGAACTTAAAGAAGGTGCAGGCCGCCGTAAGGAAGTCGTAATAGACGAAAACAAAAAGAAACCCCAGGACTTTGCTCTGTGGTTTACAAAGTCAAAGTTTGAAAACCAGGCACTTTTATGGGATTCTCCATGGGGTAAAGGATACCCTGGATGGCATATTGAATGCTCTGCCATGAGCATGAAGTACTTGGGCCAGCACTTTGACATCCACACAGGCGGAATAGACCATGTTCCTGTTCACCATACAAACGAAATTGCCCAGTCTGAAGGTTCATTCAGCCCGGAAGAAGCAGCAAAGGGACCATGGGTAAACTACTGGCTGCACAATGAATTCCTTGTCCTTCAGGGTGCAACAAAAATGTCTAAGTCAAGCGGTAACTTTTTAACCCTTCAGTCATTAATAGATAAGGGATACGACGCACTTGATTACCGTTTCTTCCTTCTTGGAGCCCATTACCGCAAGCAGATTCTTTTCAGCTGGGATGCAATGGACGGAGCAAGAAAAAGCCGCCTTGCGCTTGTAGGCCGTATTGCCAAGCTTGCAGACAAGGCAGATGTATTAAAGACTGCTGCGGACAAGGTTTACGCAAAGGGCCAGGCATCTGATGTTGCAGGACTTTCCGCAAAAGCTGCTGAGTATATAGAAAAGTTCCGCGATGCAATGGAAAACGATCTTCTTGCACCTGTAGGACTTTCCATGATTCAGAAAGCAGTTAAGGACAACAGCCTTACTGCAGAAGAAAAAATAGAACTTGTTGCAAGAATGGATACTGTAATCGGCCTTAAGCTTTTGGAAAGTGCAGCTGACGTTCTTAAGGAAGAAGAACAGAAAGCAAGCGTTAACCCACACGAAGGAGACCCGGAAGCAGCAGAAATTGATGCCCTTGTTGCAGAAAGAACTGAAGCAAAGAAGGCAAAGAATTTTGCACGCTGCGATGAAATCCGTGACATCCTTAAGGCACGCGGCATTACCATAATTGATACACCGAAAGGTTCTGAATGGAAGCGTAACTAAAAAGAAATTAACTGAAAATTAAAGTTTTCTAAGAATTTCTGTAACTTGCAGGAACACAAATTGTTATTGAATAAGAAAGCATCTCCGGAATTAAATGCAAATGATGACGGAGATTTTAGGAAAATATACGACGCCACTTTTGCCCTTCTGTTCAAGGTTGCAGTAAAGGTTGTCCTTGACGAAGAAGCGGCAGAAGACCTGGTTCACGACAGTTACATCAAGGCAAGGGAAAAAAACATGGTATTCCCTTCCATGAGCGATGCAACTTTCTGGCTTATCCGCGTCGTAAAAAACGCATCATTGAATTATGCAAAAAGAAAAGTCCGCGAAGCAAACGCCTACCATAAGGCTTTCTATGAAGGCCGCCAGCATATGGACAGCGGAGAAGTGGACCTTCTTAAAAAAGAATCAAGACAAAAAGTTGCAGAAGCCATAAACCAGCTTCCGCAAAAGCTAAAGGAAATAATCGTTCTGCGTGAATATGCGGATCTGAACTATAAGGAAATAGGTGACCAGCTTGGAATAACCGAAGGCAACGTAAAAGTCAGGGTATTCCGTGCAAGGGCACAGTTATTAAAACTCATAGGAGAAGACGATGTTTACTTGCCCTGATAATGACATTCATTCTGTTTATCTTGACGGAGAGCTTCCTGAAGAACTTGTTTCTGAATACGAAGCCCACCTTGCTTCATGCCCTGAGTGCAGCGCAAAGCTTAAAAAGCTTAAGGAACTTAAGGACCTGATTCATGATGATGCAGAATCCATTTCATTTACTCAAAAGCAGCTGGACGAAAGTTTCATGCGCCTTCAGACAAAGATGAAATACAGTGCCTTTAAGGAAGAAGAACGCAGGGAAAACATCTTTAAGTTTCCTAAGTTTAAGGGCCTGCAGTATTTTGCGGCGGGCATAGCAGCTGCGGCACTCATTTCTTTTGTAATTCCGCGCGGGAAGAATTCTTCCTTCATGGCAAGCCAGAACAGTTTTTCTCCTGTAGCAAGGTCTGTTTCTGCAGCAAAGGGCAAGCCTGTAAAAATTGAAGGCAATATAGATGCTGTTTATCTTTCTTCCTTCCTGGGCGCAGACGATTCCGTTACTTCCGTAATATCTGTTCCTGCAGAAAGCAATGCCGTTGCCGTTCAGAAAATGATTTTAGACGATAGGGCAGCTTACAGGGAAAATTCCGTAAAGCCGGCCCTTGCCGACTATGATGTCTTTGCTCCTGTTGATGAATTAGAACAAAATGTTTATGATTCAGAACATTCAAAGGGATTTTCCTTTTCCGTATCATCTCCCTTTGTAAAAGTTTCGTTTCAAGTGGGAAAATGAACCAGAGCATCTTTAGTTCCTATAAAAACCTTCTCAAAAAGTCACCCATGATAAGGACTGTTTCATGGGTTTTTCTTCTGTTATGCATAATATTCTTATTCCGTGCAGTAAGCCACAACGTAAAGCGCAGGCCTGAAATACAGGGCATAAATCCGCTGATAGGTGCACCCGGAGACGTAATGGAAATTACGGGCAGCGGATTTGGTTCAAGCCGCGGAACATCCTACGTAGAAATAGCAGGCTCAAAAATAACTTCCAGTGCATATAAAACCTGGACAGACACAAAGATTTCTTTTGTCCTGCCTTCCAACGTGCAGGATGGCCTGGTAATGGTAGGCACTTCTGCAGGTGTTTCAGAGCCGGCATTTTTTGCCAATGAAGTGGGCATCCCTGTTGCAGTGCGCATGGATCCTGGTTCTTCCGTTCCTGTCATTGCATCGGTTTCTGCAGAAAGTGCAGTTACAGGACAGGTAATTACCATAAGCGGTTCCAACTTTGGCAGTGCCCGCGGAATGTCTGAAGTATATTTTACGGCAAACAGGGACGAAGCCGTTTCTTTTGCAGAACCAAACGGCAGCGAAAAAAACACGGCTTTTATTGCGGCAAGCGAAGCAGACTTTGACTACATTTCCTGGAATGATTCAGAAATACAGGTAAAGGTTCCGGATGGTGCGGCAACAGGTTCTTACTATATAGAAACAAACCATGGTTCCAGCGGAACAAAAAAAATCAACATAACTTACCCCTGCGGAAAAAAGCAGTATGAAAACAAGCGTACATATGTTATTCAGGTTGCGGCAGACATTTCAAACCACGTTGCCGCACAGGAAAGCACTATTACGCTTTATGTTCCAAAACCGGCAGTAAGTTCCTTTCAGCCTTACGGCGAATTAAACGAAGTTTACCCTGACCCTTTTATTGCAGATGACCCTTTTGACATGATTCATAAAAAGCAGCTTAACCAGATGCCGGGCAGCAAGGAAAGGTTTAGTCAGACATACGTTGTAAGTGCCTATAACATAAGGAACGGCATTAACCCTTTAAAGGTAAAGGCATACAGGGAAAAGTCCGGGGCTTTTTACAACAGATATACTGCATCGGATTCCTGCGTTCAGCTGGAAAATTCTGCACTGCAGCTTCTGCTGGATTCCATTGCAGGCAAGGAAAAAAATCCGTATAAAGAAGCAAAACTTATCTATGACTACTTTCTTAAAAACTATAAGGTTTCCGGCAAAGTGCGCACGGGAGACGTTTCTTTTTACGACTTAATCCGCAGAAAAGAAGGAGACGCCTATGATTTTGCCGTGCTCTTTACGGCACTGTGCAGAAAAGCGGGAATTCCTGCAGTTCCTGTTGCAGGTATCCTTGTTCAGGAACAGTCAGCAGTTACACCACACTGGTGGACCGAAATTTATTTTGAAGACTACGGATGGTTCCCTGTAGATGTAGCACTGGCATGCGGACTTGAATTCAAGCAGTTCCGTCCAATAGAAAACGTTCAGGACTTTTATTTTGGAAACCTGGACTGCCAGCACATTGCCTTTAGCCGTGGATTCCACCAGATAAAGCAGTCTTCGTTAAACAGCAAGATTGTATTCAGGCCAAGGACCTATGCCCTTCAGTCAATCTGGGAAGAAGCAGGGGATGCAACTTCAAGTTACAGTTCCCTGTGGAACAACCCTATAATACTTGGAATATATTAATTTAGATGAAATAAAAATACTTCGGGGGAAAACATGATTACAAAAGTACTTTCAGTTGGCGGTTCAATTATTGCTCCGGACGGAGTAGATACAGAACTTCTTGTTTCTTTCAGCAAAATGGTATGCAAATGGCTGGAAGAAAATAAAGACGGCCGTCTTGTCTTTGTTGCAGGCGGCGGTGCTCCTGCACGCGTATATCAGAATGCCTATAAGGCCGTTGCTTCTAAGTTTGACGACAGGCAGAAAGCAATGCTTTCCTTTGCCAGCGATGATGAAACAAATAACGCATGCGACTGGATCGGAATTACGGCAACAAGACTTAATGCCCAGATATTAAAGACCGTATTCGGCCCGTTGTGCCAGCAGCCTGTAATCATAGACCCTACAAAGCTCTGCGACTTTACAGGCAGAGTCATTGTTGCAGCAGGATGGAAACCGGGATTTTCTACAGACACAGATGCCGTTTACCTTGCAGAACAGTTTAAGGCAGACACGGTTGTAAACCTTTCCAACATAGAAAAAGTATACACAGACGACCCTAGAAAAAATCCTGATGCAAAGCCAATCGATAAAATTACATGGACAGACTTCCGCAAGATGGTCGGCGATGAATGGGTTCCAGGCAAAAACTGCCCCTTTGATCCTATTGCTTCTAAAAAGGCACAGGAACTTGGCCTTAAGGTAATCTGCGCAGCAGGCAAAAACATAGACAATATAGAAAACATCCTTAACGGCAAAAACTACATCGGCACAACCATCGAAGGTAAGTAACCTATGAAGAAGTTTTTCTACGGAATCATTCTTTGTGCTGCAGTAATTTTTGCAGGCTGTGTTTCAACGGGCAGGCATAAAAAAGTTTCCCGCAGCCTTACGGACAAGGGCGTAATGACTGCTGCAGAACTTACATCCTTTTTTATGGCAAACAATCCCGATGCAGACCGCAGCAATGTAGAACTTCTTGCAGGTCTTTACATAGACGAAGCCGGCATGGAAGGAATCAACAGCGACTGTGCATTTATCCAGATGTGCCACGAAACAGGATTCCTGACTTACGGCAACCTGGTAACGCCAGAGATGCACAACTATTGCGGTCTTGGTGCCATAAACCAGGAACAGCGCGGACTTGTCTTTGAAACGGAACAGGAAGGCGTGCGTGCCCATATCCAGCACCTGCATGCCTATGCAACAACTGCCGACGTTCATTTAATAAACGACTGCATAGACCCGCGGTATAAATATGTAAACCCGCGCGGCAAATCTCCGACTATAGAAGGCCTTGCAGGTACATGGGCTGCAGATAAGGAATATTCTGCAAAACTGGAACAGCTTATAGTGCGCCTGGAAGCAAATTAATAAGAAAATACGCGCGTTTTTGCGCGTATTTTCGTGCGTATTTAAAATACGCTTGTAAAATTCCGCGCGTATTTGTAAAATATGACAAATACGCGCGGAATATATTATGAAAGAAACAAAAAAATTAGAATTCAAAGAGTCCATTACAAATACATTTTTAAAAACAGTAAGTGCTTTTTCAAATTATGATGGCGGTAAAGTTATATTTGGTATGAGGGATGACGGCACTGTAGCCGGCATAAATAATCCTGCAGAAGCTTGCCTCGACATAGAAAATAAAATAAATGAATCAATTTCTCCGCAGCCAGATTATGATTTACAGGTTCAGCCCGATGATACTGTTATTTTAATTGTTCATAAAGGTAAGAATAAACCATATTTTTATAAGTCAAAGGCATATAAAAGAAATGATACTTCCACAATAGAAGTGGATTTTACAGAATTACGCCATCTTATATTGCAGGGAGCAAACAAAAACTTTGAAGAACTTCCTGCAGCAAATCAAAAACTTACTTTTTGTGCTTTAGAAGAAAAGCTAAAAAAAATTGCAGAAATAAATAAGGTAGATGAAAATATCTTAAAAACCCTGGATCTTTATTCTGATGAAGAAGGCTTTAATATTGCTGCAGAACTTCTTGCAGATGAAAATTCATTTTGTGGAATAGATATCGGAAAGTTTGGAGAAAACATCAGCATAATTCAGAAACGCAAAACCCTGGAACATGTTTCTGTATTGAATTTATATGAGCAGGCAAATAACTTTTTTGATGATTTTTATAAATATGAAAAGGTTGAAGGTGATACAAGAAAAGTCATTACCACAATTCCAAAAGAGGCATTCCGTGAAGCAGTTGCAAATGCCTTAATACATAGGACATGGGATACAGGAACACATATTCGTATTTTAATGTTTGATAACAAAATAGAGATATATTCTCCGGGCGGACTTCCGGATGGAATTTCAGAGACTGATTATTTAAACGGAAATTTTTCTAATCTCAGAAATCCCATTTTAGCTCATGTTTTTTACCGTTTAAGAATGGTAGAAATTTTCGGAACCGGAATAAGGCGTATAAATGAATCTTATGAGAAAAGCATTTCAAAACCAGTTTTTGAACTTTCAGAAAACTGCATAAAAATTACGCTGCCACTTCTAAAACTAAAAACTGAATTCAGCAGCGAACAGCAGGAAATTATTTCTTTGCTTTCAAAAACAGAAGGTAAATCCATTAGTACATTATCTGAAAAGCTTGATTTTGGAAAAACAAAAATCCGACTAACTCTGGTGCAGCTTGAAGGACAGAATATTGTTAAAGTTACAGGTAAAGGAAAAAGCACTAAGTATTTATTGAAATAACCCCGCTTAAGCAAAAGTCGCGGAACTGCTACAAGAACCGCCATGGTAGTAATGGCAAGGATTGTGTTTATTAACTGATGATAATAGTGTTTATTAAATAACTAAATGAAAGTTATTATGGCGTCGTTTCAAAAAAGACAGCCAGCCACAAGATCAAGCGCATGGTTGAAACTGTAAGTGAAATTGTAATGATTGCAGGCTAATTTGCTTTATATGTCTTTTGTGTAAGTTCCTGAACTTCGGCTATGGACAAGCCTGTACCTTCTGCAACCTGCTCTGCAGACAAACCCATGGACAGGAATTTTTTAGCGGATTCCATTGCCTTTTGAAGAGCACCTTCTAACCTGCCCTGCCTTTTTGCATCTGTTACCCAAACTGCTTCCATATCAGTATACCTCGTCTTGAAGTTTTCGTTGTATTTTAGTTCATTTACAAGTCTGTCAATTTTTCTTGTAAAGTCATCGGTTGGCTTCTTATTAAAAAGATAACTCATAAAACATCTTATTTCAACGTCAGATTCCTTCTTATAGGCCGTAACATTAAAGAATATTTTTGAGGTTTCATCTTCCAATGTTATATTCGTATTTTCCTTGCAGATATTTTTGAAAGTATAAACAGGCATTTTATAGCCAAAAGGATCGAATGTAGTTATAAAAATTACAAAGCTTTCCTTTAGTTCCAGATAATTTTGTCCACGCATCAGATTGTCAACGTCGATCATGGACTGATAAACTCGGGTTCGTTTTGACCATGGCAGAAAACAGTTGTTAAAAAGGCGTGCTTAATGTAGAATAAAATGGGATTACATTAAGTTATTTTATTTTTATATCGTTTTCAGGAGAAGATTATGAAAACTTTAAATGTAAAAGGTTTTATCGGTTTTATTGCGGCGGCTGGCCTTGCCATTATGATGGCTGCATGTTCCGGTTCCGTAGATTCCGGCAAGGGGGGGGGAATAGCAGTAACGCTGCCTTCTGCCCGCGGTGCCATGGTTTTTAGTGCAGAAAAAGTTGCTTCTTATACAATTACAGTTTCTGGCAGCGGAACTGAAATAGAAAAGACCGCAAAACCCGGAGACCAGATAGTTTTTGAAGACCTTGACGCAGGCCGCTACACCGTAGAAGGACGTGCCCTTGATGCAGGCGGCAACATGATAGCATCCGGAAGTGCCACTGCCAAAGTAACAGGCGGCGAAACTGCAGCCGTTGCCCTTATGTTGAATTTTCCTTACGGCCTGCACAACGGCAGCTCCATTCTGGATTCCAATTATACGCTGTGGAATTATACATCATCTGGAGCATATGTATTTAAAAACTTTGCAGCTATACCTGAAGAAAGTGATTTAACTTCGTTAACTAATAATAATAGTGATCCTTATTATTCTACAATATCCTTTGCCGAAGACAAATCTGGCAATGCTTACTATATGAGTCTTGATTATATTATTGTTGAACCTTCATCAAGACCCAGTCTTTACTTGGTTAGTGATTTAAGTAATCCAACAGATAAAGAGGTAAGTATTGATAATATTGACGACCCTCTTTATTATGATGATGTAAACGACACGCTTTATGTGGCAACTTTTGATTCTACTAGCGGTTTGTATATTGGAAAGCAGGCAAATCCTGCCGGTTCCGGTTATGCAGATGAAACAAACTTATTGATGCAGAGCGTTTCAAAAAACGGTATTACAGGTGTTTCTAATATCTTCTGCTATGCCGTTCAGGGAAACAACTTTTATTTAGCATATCAGAGTAGTGACAATACTGCCCATCTTTTACGCGGAACTTTGGACTTTAGCGACTCTTCTAATGTTGGGGTACAAGTTTTAGCAGACAAAGGCATTAAAGATTTGGGCTTTGGCAGCGATGCAGGCAGTGCAGTCATTTCTGATATTGTGATTATGTACGACGGAACTGTTTATGCACTGGTAAGACAAAACGTTGATTTAATTGAAATTACAACTACTGATGCAGGTGATGCAAGAAATGTATTCAGCCGTGGCGCAGTGCTGAAGCTGGAAGAAACTTCTGGTGGCTTTGAGGTTGCAGAAAAACTTGGCTGGACAAGTTCTTCTCGTCTGTTGCAGCAAAAAGGAAACACAGGGGAAACAGGTTGTCAGAGTGATATTTCTGATATTTCAGCATATATTCCAGAATATGAAAATAGAAATACAGCATTCTATGGACCACGCCGCTTTGTTGCACTTAAACCAAAGGAACTTGCTATTGTAGACTGCGGGGTGAACATTGTTCTGCCTGATTATGATAATGGTAACAAAAAGACCGGCAATGTTTTTATTCATAACAGGGTTGTTACAGTAAATCTTGCAGATTTTTCTATGAATGTAGAGAAAGATTTTGTTACGAAAATGAAGCCTGAAAGTGATGCTTCAGTTATAAAATTTGCAAACATTCGAATTTCAGGAACAATTGGTTCTTCTTCATCAGGTTATGAACCAAATCAAACCGAGGAATAACCTCATCCACTTTTATGTTTAAAAAACAAAAATCTGTGCCTTTAGTTTCTGTGTGCGTTCCGGTTTACAATTCGGAGCGCACCCTTATGCGCTGCCTTGATTCCGTAGCAGCTCAGGACTTTGCGCCTGTGGAGCTTGTTATTGTAAACGATGCTTCAGGCGGCACAGACGTAGACGGCAGAACCTGCGCCAAAATTGTAAAGCAGTTTGCAAAAAAGATAAAAAAAGAAGGCCATAAAATAAGCGTAGTTTACAAAGAGCACAGGCGCAATCTGGGTCTTGTAGAAACACGCCGGGATTTAGTGGACGCAAGTAGCGGCACCTGCATCTTAATGCTAGACAGTGACGATTTTTTAGACGGCACAGACGGCATAAGCCATTTGTATTCCCTTGCCACAGAGCACAATGCAGACATAGCTAATTCTACGGCAGAGATTTTATGCACCGGAGACAAAAACACTCCCCATTACAGGACAATTCAGGCGCGGCTGGGCAAAATAACCACAAAAGAGCTTTCTGGCTTAGAAATTGCCCGCAGCTGCTTTGTGCAGGCAGAGCACTGTGCCTATTTATGGGCAAAGCTAATAAAGCGCACGGTTTACAAAAAGGCTTTTGAATTGATTCCCTTTACGGAATGCACCATGGGAGAAGACTTTTTAATATATTTTTTTGTCTGCCTTTTTGCACAAAAGTACGTTGGCACAGAAAAGCGCTTTTACCGCTACAGTGTAGACGGCGGCATTTCAAGCACAAAGTCCATAAAGGACTTAGGCCAGTGGACCCGCGTGTGTTCCGTGGCTGCAGCCCTTACCATTGTAGTAGACTTTATTCAGAACAATAAGGAATTTGCCGTTGATAAAGACCTGGTGCAGGCCGTGCGGGAATCCTGCAACAGCTTTCTTGCAAGCAACATACAAAAGCTAAAGACACAGGTAGTGCCGGAACTTCAAGACCAGGCCCGCGCCATCCTGGAAGACACCTGGAGCGCAGACTACGTAGCCGCCGTAGAAAAAGCAATGGAAAAGTAAACAGCAGACAGCCTGTACAAGAATTGCGCAGCAATTCTTGAGGCGAAACGCCGAAAGTGTTTGTCCCATAAAATGTTTTCATATTAATTTGCTTTCGGCGGCTTTTGTCTCTGGCCATAATAAATTAATTAAAATTGACTATACCATTAATACCAGCAATAAAGTAGATTTTTTGCCATAGATAACATTCCTGCAAAACGGAGGCATTTATGGACAAAAGACTTTTAACAATTCAGGACATTTCATGTGTAGGGCAGTGTTCTTTAACTGTGGCACTTCCTTTAATCAGTGCGTGCGGCATTGAATGCGGAATTCTGCCAAGTTCCGTTTTATCAAACCACACTGCAAAGGGTTTTAGCGGCTGGACATTTAAAGACCTGACGGACGAAATGCCCAACATCCTGGCACAGTGGAAAAAAGAAAAAATAGACTTTGATGCCTTTTACACAGGCTACGTAAGCAAAAGCCAGATTCCACACATCCTGGACATTATGAAAAACGCTGCACGGCCTGGTGCAATAAAAATCGTAGACCCTGCCATGGCAGACAACGGCGTGCTTTATGCAGGCTTTGATGCAGACTTCCCTATGGAAATGAAAAAGCTGTGCCAGGTTGCAGACGTAATAATGCCAAACATTACGGAAGCTGCATTGCTTTGCAATAAAAAATTTAAAACAAGCTACGACAAGGCCTACATAGAAGACCTTTGCTCTGATTTGCATAAGGCAGGCTCAAAGAACGTAATAATTACAGGCGTTACTTTTGAAGAAACAAAGCTTGGCTGTGCAGTCTATAACGGAAAAGACTTTAACTATTACTTTACAGAAAAGCTGCCTGTTGCCATGCACGGAACAGGAGACGTTTATGCTTCTGTTGTGGCAGGTGCACTTATGCGCGGAAAGCCTTTGCTTGAAGCTGCAAGCCTTGCCTGCGACTTTGTTGTTGAATGCATTAAGAAAACCCTGGACGACAAAGACCACTGGTATGGCGTTAAGTTTGAAAAGGCCATACCTTATTTAGTTGAACGTTTAGCAAAATAATAAAAAAAAGCCTGAGGCTATTCCTCAGGCTTTTTTAGTTTTTCTAGAACTTGTATCTTCCTGTGCTGATGGTGTGGCCGTCGCTGTAGACGTCAAACCAGATTTCTTTTTTGCCTTCAAGTTCAAGGGCACGGTAGAATTCTTCTACATTTTCTACCTTTTTGTCGTTTACGGCACAGATTATGTCTCCGTTCTGCAGCCTTAATGCAGCACCAGGTGTTTTTTCCGTAAGCCCTGCAACAATGATCCCCTTTACTTTAGAATTTTCTATGTTAAGCTTCTTGCGGTTTTCTTCGTTAAGAGGGGATGCAATAAAGCCAGGCCAGAGTTTTGTATTGTCTGAAGAAAGTTTTTCGTCACGTTCGTCTATCTTTATTTTAAGTGCCTTCTTTTCCTTGCCGCGCAAAACCGTAATTTCTGCTGTCTTGCCTGCAGGAATGCTTCCTATTTCACGTACAAGCTGGTCTACGTTTTTTACGCCGTGGCCGTTAAGTTCTATAATGTAGTCCCCCGGAAGCATGCCGCTTTTTACGGCAGGACTTTCAAGGAAGAGCTGGGCTGCAAGGGCACCCGGAGTTTTTGCATCAATGCCAAGTTCCTTTTTGTATTCGTCCGTAATTTCCATAAGGCTTACGCCAACCCAGCCGTAAGCAATTTTGCCGTTGGAAATAAACTGGTCAATGGAAGTCTTTATGTTATTGATTGGAATGGAAAATCCAAGGCCAACGCTGCCACCGGAAGATGATGCAATCCATGTGTTTATTCCGATTACTTCTCCGTAAATGTTTACAAGCGGGCCGCCGGAATTTCCCTGGTTTATTGCTGCATCAGTCTGAATGAAGTCTGAAATGGAACCTATCTGGCCGCCGCTTCTGCCTGTGGCACTTACGATTCCCTGTGTAACGGAAGCAAAGTATCCAAGAGGGCTTCCCAGTGCAAGGACAATGTCTCCCTGCTGCATGCTGTCGCTGTCTCCAAGTTTAGCAACGGTAATTGCCTTATCGTCGCTTTCAAAGGAAACAAGGGCAACGTCCATGCGCGGGTCTGCGCCTACAAGCTTGCCGTCAAATTCACGTTCGTCGTTGAGCTTGATTTTAATTTTGTATGCATTGCCTGCAACGTGGTTGTTTGTAAGGACGTAGAATGTCTTGCCTGTCTTGCGCACGATTACGCCTGAACCAAGGCCACTCTGTTCCTGTTCACGGAATTCGTCCTTGCCGTCATCATCATCGTCTTCCGGCATGCTGAAAAACGGGCTGTTCTTGAAGAAGTCGCGGAAAGGGTTGTAAACCTTTACCTTCTTTTTTTCTACTACGTCAACTTCTACAACGGCAGGCAGCACGCCGGAACTTATGGAACGGAATGTATTCTGCATTGCCTGTGTTACGGCAAGGGAATCCTGCGGAATTATGTTTGCCGGTGATGTTTCTGCAAAAGCTACATTGGCACTGCCTTTGTTTACCTTGCACGAAAGATTAAAAATGCCAAAGGAAAGGGCTGCAGTGCAGGCAGCAACGGCTATTTTTTTAGTTATTTTTTTCATATTGTTTTTTATCCTCCTAGATAAAAGAACCTTTTTGCTTTTATGTTTATATTATAATAATAAACAAAATAAGAAAAAATTACACTTTTTGCGGAAATAAGTTTACTGCCTAAATGGAGATGCTATGAGGGGGTCTAAAAAGAACCGTAACTATAAAACAATTTCAGAATGACGTGTTACCATGAATCTGCCTGTGGTATTTATTTCTATAAAGATGCATTAACATCTTCATATATTCGATATTCATTTTTATGTTGATGATTATAGTTACTTAGGAACAGGTGATTATTCGGCATCTGCATATAATGATATGAAAAAGAAACAATAAATCCTCCGCCACTTATTAGATTTCGGGTATTTTTTTATCCTTAACATAACATTGCCGGATATTGCCGGTTTTGGCAATATCCGGCAATGTTATTGGCAATGTTCGGCAATGTTATGTATAATATGGCCGGAGGCTGCCCGATGAAAATAAATGAACTGTATTCAGATATAATCACAGAAGATTTGAAGTATGAATTTAAGGCATTGTTAAATCCAAAGGAACCTTTAAAATGGGGAAAAACCATTGTTGGCTATGCCAACGGAGAAGGCGGCTGTATTTTTGTCGGCGTAGATAACGACAGGGAAGCCTTTGGATTAACAATTGAAGATATTGATAAAACAAAAAACCTTATAGCCCTTGTTAATGACAGGCATATATTCCCCCATGCAAGATACACTTATTCCATGCGCAGTATTGACGATAACGCAGAAAAATTTGTTCTTGCCATAAAAGTTTATCCTTCTGACTCCGTAGTAAGGTGGCGTGACGGGGACTTTAGCGAAACTGTTTATGTAAAAGGAGACGGAAATTCTACAGCTGCAACGCCAGAAGAAATAATTGCCCTGTCTAAAAGAAAATTCGGTGTTGATAATGATACATCGGAAGTTGTTTATAAAGAAGACGACTGGTCAGAATATATTGATTTATGCAAAACATACAGAAGTGATAAATCTGCGCCTTCCGTTAAGCAATTGCAGAATGAAGAGATAGTTTCAAAAGATGGTTTTGCAAAATCCGGCCTTTTAATGTTTAAGGATGACTATGCCGGTGATGATTCTTTAATATGCTGTCGTCTCTGGAAAGGAAAAAACAAAACCGGAGAAGTATTGGACAGCGAAAAAATAAAAGGACCTTTATCCAGATGCCTTAAGTTTGCCTTGAACTTTATAGAAAGAAACACAAAAACAGGATGGAAGAAAAACCAGGAAGGCGGAAGGGATGAAATACGTTCTTATCCTAAAGAAGCAATTAGGGAAGCTGTAGTAAATGCCATTGCCCACAGGGATTATTCTATTGCGGGAACTCAGATTGATGTTGATATTTATGATGACAGGATTGATATTGTTTCCCCAGGTTCATGGCTGCTTCCAAAAGATTATAATGAATATCCGCTTGGCTCTATTCCATCAATAAGAAGAAATACAATCATTGCTGCTTGCCTTGATGTTGCAAACTTAATGGAGCGGGGTGGTACTGGATTTCAGACAATGATTGAAAGCTATAAAAACGCAGGTGAAGAAA
>JALELH010000067.1 GCA_022768865.1 Spirochaetia bacterium | reverse complement strand
AGAATTGTTCAGTGCGTTGTAGAGGGACAATAACCAGTCCTTGTGTTCCTCCTTGCCGAAGATTGCTTTGAATAATCGGTCCTTGTAGATTACGTTAGGTTGTGTTTGTGCAGGCATAAATGCCTCCTTGTAAAAAAGTATTTGGAACCAGGTCTTCTTGATAAAATTACATTAAGCCATGGATGGCGCATGTAATTTTAAGCAAAGAAGACGTTCAAAAATTGACATGGACGTCAATTTTTGAAACATGTTCATATATATATTATTTAAAAAAAAAATTAAAAAAGGACCTGTTTTTAGAAAAAAAATAAAAAAATTCTATAAGCCATAGATGATTCATTTACTCAAGGACCGGCTACTATATACACGCGCAATGAACATCCTTTATACGCACGCATTGAAGCCTTTAACACGTAAGCATTGATGCCATTAATATGCACGCATTGAGGTCATTAATCCGTAAGCATTGTTACCATTAACACGTCCGCATTGATACCCTTAATGCTTTCGCATTGTTATCCGCCATTGCCAAAGCCGGCATATCTGGTTCCTTCTGCAACAATGAACTATACGGCCAGTGGTGCTGACGATAATACCGACATTTATACAGGAAAGTGGGAAGTATCTATAATTCCTACAACATCAGAAGTTCAGGAAGACCATATTAACGTTGCCCTCTGGAAGAAAAAGGCAGGTGTAAAGCGCAGTAACGTAAAGGGTACAGCAGATAACATGACGGATAACGTTTCTGCAAAGGTGGGAAAAACTTATGGTAACGGAACTGCCAACCCTGTAGTCGGCTATGCAGTAGTAGATGATACCGGCGTTCAGTATTACGTAGAAACCGCCCAGCTGAAGTGGCAGTTGTTGAAAATGTTTTTTATCTATATTCTAAACAGCCTATACACGAACTTCCTTGAAGTTCGTGCGGGAAAAGTTATGATTTCTATGTAGCCTTTACAAGAAATGCGTAGCATTTCTTGCGGCGAAACGCCGAAAGCATTTGTTACAAAAAAATTTTTTGAATTAGTTTACTTTCGGCGGCTTTCGCCGGGCATCTACTGAGCAAATGCTTTTCCCCCTAGTAATGCGGCGGCCTTCTGTTGGGAATGTCGCCTTCCATCTGGTCTGATAGTTCCCTGATTTTCTGAGACATAAGTTTATTTTCTTCCCGCAGCTTTTCTATGGTTGCGGAATTTTCAACTGCCACAGCCTGAAGCTGGTTTACAAAATCTTCAAGATAAGCAATTTTAGTTTCAAGCTGTATCAGTTTTTCTTCTGTTTCTTTTTCCATTTTCAGCGCTATTCCAGATCGTAAGTTTCGCCGTATTTAACAATTTCTACATTTTTGTAGCCGTTGTCTATAAGGAACTGCCGCATGTGTTCCTGACCTGTTTTTTCTCCGTGAACAAGGAAAATCTTCTTAAGGCGGCTTGTATCAATGGAATTAAGCCAGTCCAGGCTTTCCTGATAGTCTGCATGGGCACTGAAGGAATCAATGTTTACTACTTCTGCATTTACATTATACCAGTCGCCAAGGATTTTAACTTCCTTTGCGCCTTCCAGGATTCTTCTTCCTAAAGTATTTTCAGACATATAGCCTACAATACAGATAATGTTTTTAGGATCAGAAATTCCGTTGGCAAGGTGGTAAAGAATACGTCCTGCTTCACACATTCCGTCTGCAGAAAGAATAATCATAGGACCTTCTTTCTGGTTAAGGGCTTTGGATTCGTCTACGCTCTGAACAAAGGTCATGGAATTAAAGCCGAAAGGATTTTTATGGTGTGCAAGGAATGCTTCCTTTGTTGCTTCGTCGTAACATTCCTGATGCAGCTGATAAATGCCTGTTGCGTTTACGGCCATAGGGCTGTCCATATAGATAGGAATCTGCGGAATCTTTTTCCTGTCTACAAGAAGGTGTAAATAGTAAACAAGTTCCTGTGCCCTTTCTATGGCAAATGTCGGAATGATTATCTTTCCTTTTGTGTCTACGGCACGGCGGACAATCTTTTCCAGGTCTTTTAATGCACTTTCTGCTTCGTGATGAAGCCTGTTGCCGTATGTGCTTTCAAGGAAAATGTAATCCGGTGCAGGCATGTTTGTTGCAGGGTCGCGGATAATGGGCTTGTTTCGGCGTCCCAGGTCTCCGGTATAAAGGACCCTGATTTCGTCTGATGGTGCGCCAAGAAGTGCTTCTTCTTTCTGCTCCTTGTCTTTTTTAGCAGCATAGGTTTTGTTTCCGAAAAGCCTGTGCCACAGCCTTCTTCTTGATAAGCCAAGACCGCCGGAAGTTTTTTCATTGAGCGGATTCTTTCTCTGGCCTGTAATTGTAAAGTAGGCAAGTGAAGATCCTAAGATGTGTCCTGCATCGTAGAATTCAAGCTGAACGTCCGGTGCAATGTACATCTTTCTGTTGTAGCCTAAAGTGATGATCTGGTTTGCAGCCTTTACGCAGTCCATTTCTCCGAATAAAGGTTTCCATGTAAATTTTTCGCCTTTCTTTTTTGCCTGCTTTGCAAGGAATTCTGCATCGCGTGCCTGGATTCTTGCACTGTCCATCATTACGATGTTGGCAAGGTCTCTTGTTGCAGGTGTTGCAAAAATGCTTCCGCCGTAGCCGTTTTTTGTAAGGACGGGTAAAAGTCCGCAATGGTCATAGTGGGCATGGGTAAGAACAACACTTTCTATTTTATCTGCTGCAAAATCAAAATCGCGGTTTTTTTTGTCTGATTCCTGACGCCTTCCCTGAAAAGCACCACAGTCAATCATAAAGCAACGGCCGTCAATTTCCAGAATGTGCTTGCTTCCTGTAACTTCCTGAGCAGCACCAAGTGAATATGTAGTAACTGACATAATGTACCTCCTGATGTAATTTCTACAGTTTTGATACATCTATTATAAATCACTTATTTAAAATAGCAAATTATGAAAATATTGAAATCTGTGTTATAATTACGTGGTAATGAGCTATCTGTATTTTATTACTTTCAGAATATCCATGTTTTTTCTTCTGGCATATATCGGTTTTTTTTTCAAATATGAAAATCAGCCGGGTTAAATTTATCCTGCTTTTTATCTTTACTTTTGCATTAAGTTCACTGGTAGATTTTTCTGTTATTTTTTATTTTAACAGCGGAACAAATTATATTATTGCAACAATCCTTAACTTTGCAATTTCTTTGTGCTTTGGAATTATGGTTTCAGAAAAGAAAAGCTGGCCCCCTGTTTTTACGGGGTTGTGTGCTTCTGATTTTATTCTTCCGGGAAATATAATCTGCTATTTTGTATTTAAACGGACCGGTGATATTTTTTCCAGCGTAATAGTGCAGGTTTTTATTCAGACTGTTTTCCTTGCATTTTTAATCCGCTTTGTTTCTAAGTATTATAAGGAAAATGAAGAAGATATGGCCGGCTGGGGAAGCATTTGCCTTATTCCGCCTTTGTTTTATTTCAGCATAACTTTTTTTAGTGTGTGGCCCATGAATATAATAGATCATCCGGAAGCTTTGCCCGGTGTTGTCTGCATTTTTATCCTTATGGCCGTAACTTTTACCTGCGGAGTTATTTTTTATACAAGAAAAGGCATTAAGCAGAAAAATGACATGAATCTTGTTTTTCTTGCTGAATATTCTGACAGGCTGAGAAGTGAATCTGCAAAGGTAAATGAAATGTCTTCTAAAATAGAAGAAATGAACAATGCTACCCTGACCATTACTTCTGAAATTCTTGATTTACTGGAACAGAAAAAATACGACGACATAAAGACTATAATTACTGCAATTACGACGGATTCAAGAATCCTTGCAAAAGAAAGGTTGTGTTCAAATAATTCAATGAATTCAATTCTTGTTGAAGCTGAAGAATATGCTAAAAGAGCGGGGATAGGAATTGACTTTAATTTAAATGTTCCGGAACGACTTGGAACCATGGAATTTGACTATGCCGTTGTTGTTGAACGTATGCTGAATTATGCAATGAAATATTTCCGCACATTATTTATAAGGAAATTTACTGTATCCATGTATTCTTCAGGCGGGTGGCTGAATGCAGAAATGCGTGCCAGAATCAGGGAATACGATGATATTTCTGATGGAGAACAAGGAACTCCTGAAAACGAAATGCTTAAGAAAAAAATGCATGCGGATATAAAAAATATTTTTGATGTTCCTGAAGTTAATGCATTTGTAAAGAAATATGAAGTTCAGCGTTCCATTCAGATTAAGATGGGTGTGCTGGGTTTAGAATTCAATGTGAGAATAAATTAAAATGATTTCCAGAAAGAACCGTTTAAATTTTATTTTGCTTATTGTTTTTCTTGTTTTTATTGCCTTTTGTTTTGTTTTTGTTTTTATAAGGACTGAAAGATTTAATAAAAAAGACAGGGTAAAAAAATTATCTGAACTTACGGGAAAGTCCGATAAAAATGCTGAACTTAATGTCGTCATTAAAGAACGTAATGATTCCTCTGCCAGATGGGAATTTGTTCTTTCAGATGAAATGGCAGAAAAAGCCGGTGCAGATGTTTTAAAAGCAAATACGTTTGATGTTAGAATAGAAAACAAAAGTCCTTATGAAATTATAAACTGGAATATTTCTTTTGAAGCAGAAAAGCCTTGTTTTCTTGGGTCTGCCTGGTGCGGTAAGATAGATATTATTCAGCAGAGAGACGGAAAGGTTCTGGCACAGAATTTTGATTTAAGAAAATTAAACCGTAAAAGAATTACCATAGAAAAGTTTGAATCAGGTGATATTTGTTTATTTCCTTTGAATAAAGGAGATGTTTTTGTTTACTATCCAAATTATGAAGAAAAGGAATGCCCTTTGATAGGAACTTCTGCCGGCAATCCTGATTCCCACACTGCAATCGGTTTTATTATTTATGGTAAAAATACTTTAGCTTCAGAAGATTTTTTTAATGCAGCAATTACATATAAATTCAGAAAAAGGATTATTCAGGACCCTGCTTTTAAAATCCTTACGGTAATAACTGTTGTCTGGTTCTTTTTTCTTTTGAATCTGTTGCTTTCAGAAGACAGGATTAATGAGGTTGAACTTTTAGAATTAAAGGATAAGAAATTTATCCGTGAAATTATGGAAACCTTGTCCGGCTTTGTTGATGCAAAAGATCCGTATACAGGCGGACATTCAATCCGTGTAGGAAAATACGGCAGGCAGCTGGCAGAAGAAATGGGTCTGGATAAAGATAAGTGCGAACAGGTTTTTTACTGCGGTCTGCTTCATGACTGCGGTAAAATCAGCATTCATGATGATATTCTTGCAAAGCCTAAAAACCTATCTGATGAAGAATTTGCATTGATTAAAAGTCATACGGTCCGTGGTTTTGAAATCCTTTCTGATCTTACGGCAATCCCGGAAGCATGCCTGGTTGCACGCTATCATCATGAACGCTACGACGGCAAAGGCTATCCTGATGGAATTTCAGGAAAATCAATTCCCCTTTATGCAAGGATAATCTGCCTTGCAGATGCTTTTGATGCCATGAATTCCAACAGGTGTTACAGAAATCACATGGGTCCGGATATGATTATAAAGCAGATAAATGAAAATTCCGGCAGGCAGTTTGACCCGGATGTGGCAGATGCCATGCTCCGCCTGATTATGCACGGTGAAATTAATTTCTTTGACTAGAACTGAAACTTAAAGTTCATATTTTTCTATAATGAGTTCTGCAGCTTCCCTGCGGCTCAGACGTTCATTCATTGCTTTCTTTTCTATGTAATGGTGTGCTTCTGCTTCAGTCATTTTCTGGTTTTCAATAAGCATCCATTTTGCCTTGTTTATGGTTCTTATGTCTGCCATTTTTTCCTGCAGGCTTCTGTTTTTTGATTCCATTTTTTCAAGGCGGAGAGTCATGGCAGAAAGCATTTTTACTGCCATGTAAAAAATCTGCGGTGAATTTGGTTTTGGTAAAGTTACGATTCCCTGATCTTCTACTTTAGAGCAGACTTCATCGTACATGTCTGCATTTACTAGAAGGAGGATTCCCATGTTTGATTCTGCAAAATTTTCTGCAAACAAAACTCCGTGTTCGTCAGAAAGAGGACAATCTATTAAAAGAATATCTGAATCATTTTGCAAAAGCTGTCTTCTTGCTTCACCGCCATTTTTTGCATGGGTAACAGGAAAAAACTGGTCTTTGGGGAGAATGCTGGAAATGTTTTCAAAAAAGGTGTCACTTTCTGATACGATGAGCACCTTTCTTCTGCTGCTCAAGGGAGTCATTTGCTTTTCCTATCTGCGTAAAAAGGATTCAACATTATCATGCAGGATGTTTCTGATGAACTGGCTGCTTCGTGCTTCATCTGCTGCCTGTCCCCAGAATTCAGGAAGCTTTTCATAACCGGATGATGAACTTTCAGGAAGCTTTAAATTGTTTTTTACGCCGTCAAGTCCTGCATAAATAAGAAGGGCAAAAGCAATGTAAGGATTTGCAGTCGGGTCCGGAGAACGAACTTCAAATCTTTTTGCTTCATCTTTTGTTGAAGGAATCCTTATAAGCTGATTTCTGTTTTCTTTTGCCCATCCGATTGTTGAAGGTGCTTTGCCTGAACCAAGCCTGCTGTAAGATTCTGCAGTAGGGTTCAGGAAGACTGTCATTTCCTTTATGTGGGAAAGAACGCCTGCCATGAAATTTTCAAATACGTCTTTGCCGTCTTCTGACTTTAAGGAAATATTTATATGGAAACCGTTGCCGCTCTGTCCGCCAATGGGCTTTGGTGAAAAGTCTGCATACAGGCCGTTGCGTGCTGCAGCTGCCTTAACTACGCTTATAAAGTTCATTACGTTGTCGGCAGACTTTAAAGGGGAAGCATAGCGGAAGTCAATTTCGTTCTGGCCCGGTCCTTCTTCATGATGGGAACTTTCTGGATGTATGTCCATTTCTTTTAGGGTAAGGCAGATTTCACGGCGGATATTTTCTCCTTTGTCTTCCGGTGCAACAGACATATAGCCAGCATTGTCAAAAGGAATTTTTGTTGGTTCACCTTTTTCATCTGTTTTGAAAAGATAGAATTCGCATTCTGTACCGATGTTTATGTCAAGATTCTGTTCCCTTGCAGCAAGGACAGCCTGCTTTAAAATATAGCGGCTTTCTTTTTCAAAAAGAGAACCGTCAGGTCTTTTTATTTCGCAGAACATTCTGACAACTTTGCCGGAAATTGAACGCCATGGAAGAACTGTAAGGGTTGATGCAATAGGAAAAAGAAAAAGGTCTGAATGTTCAACATCCGTAAAACCGTCAATGGCACTTCCGTCAAAAGAAATTCCATGTTCAAATGCACGTTCCAGTTCACTTGGTAAAATGGCAAGGTTTTTCTGGTTCCCGTAAATGTCGCAAAAAGCAAGGCGGATAAACTTAACGTCTTCCTGCTCAATAAATTCTATTACTTCTTCTTTTGTATAAGCGGACATAATTCCTCCAATCTGATTTACAACCTTTTAATTTTATAACAGAAACCTTTCCGATAGTATGTAAAAATCGGCAAATGAGATTTCTGCTGATTATGGTAAAAGCTTTGCAGAAAAAACTAAAAGCAAAGAAAAAACTGCAAGGGCAAAGATAATCTGCAAGCTTATTACTGCAGAAGAAAATTCCACCGCTTCTTTTTTCTGTGAATAGATTGAAATAAGGAAACTTGGCGGGCAGCTGAAATACATTAGAAGTGAAAGTAAAAGTATTCCGTTCATTCCGATTGTCCAGCCGATGATTTTTAAAACCAGAATGCAGATTACGGACTGAATTAAAATGCGGACTACTGTAAATTTTATTCCGCGTGAAATAATGTTTCTGCTGAATGTTAAACCGGAGCCGATGGAAACTAAAATTAAAGTTGTAAGTGGTGCCGTAAACATTCCGATTAGTTTTGAATATAGAGCTGCAAAAGAAGAATTATCTATTGTTTTGCCAAGTCCAAGAGCAGCACCTGTAAAGCCCAGGACAACAGAAATAATCAAGGGATTTTTTGCAATGGAAAGGGCAATTTCTTTTTTAGAAGGCTGTTCACCGTTAATGATTTTAAAACCAATGTACATTACGGTAAAGCCAAAAACACCGCTGAAAATATCCATGCTTATTATATAGAAGAGATTTTTTTCTCCAACTAAAATAGCAATAAGTGCCCAGCCGAAAAGTCCGCCTTCATAAGTTGGCAATGCGTATGGAATATAATCCCTGATTGAAACGTCAAAAAACTTTTTTATAAGGAATCCAATTCCCCAGGCAGAAAAGAGCATGAAAAATTCCAGAGAAATTAAAACAATGGAATCTTTTGAATAGCTGCCGTGAATAAGGGCATCAAAAGCCATTACAGGCAAAAACACATTTACACAGAGGTTTTTAACCTGTGCAATTCCGCCGGCATTAAGAACGCCTTTGCTGCTAAGGATTTTTCCAAGGGCGATTGTGAAAAAAACAGGAATAATTGTTTGCAAAATAACCATAAGCATATTATATAAAAATAATTATAAAATTTACAGACAGCTATTGACATAAAGCTGAAGTTTTTATATAGTATAACAACCTTATGGGGTGTTAGCGAAGCTGGTTTATCGCGCTGGCCTGTCACGCCGGAGACCACGGGTTCGAGTCCCGTACATCCCGAAGAAAGCACTTGTTTTAATGACAGGTGCTTTTTTTATTTTAAACAGACTGAAAATAAAAACCGGAGTAAGATTTTTCATGACAAATAAAGTATATATTATCGGGCATAGAAATCCAGATACAGATTCAGTTGTTGCGGCAACGGCTTATGCAGAACTTAAGCATCTTCTTGGAATGAACGAATATGTTGCAGCACGTGCAGGCAAACTGGCACCACAGACAGAATATATTTTCAAAAGATTTAAAATTGAGCCGCCTGAATATATCCCCGATTTAATTCCAAAAACTGCATATTATATGAATGATAAATTTGTTGCAGTTGACCACGATGTTTCACTCTGGAAAGCTGTAGACAAAATGATAAGCACTAATGCGCCTGTTCTTCCGATTATAAATGCAGATGGAACTTATCAGGGGCTTTTGAATTACAATGCCTTTGCTTTAAATTCGTTTAAGATTTTAAATCCAAAGCGCAATGAAATTTTTTTAACAAGCATTCATCTTATAGAAAAAACTTTAAATGCAACGCCAATAGTTTCTTTTGATGAAGATGACTATTTTAAATGTTCAATAATGGTTGCAGACGATGAACTGGCATCTACAAAGATAATCTTAGAAGAGCATAAAAGTGAAAACCTTATCGTTGTCTGCGGCGACAGGCAGGATATACAGAAGCTCTGTGTTGAAGCAAAAGTCCGTGCGTTAATTGTAACTCATGATTATGTTGTTTCTAAGGAGCTTGTTGAACTTGCAAAGAAGAACGGCGTTTCAATTTTAAGCGGACATGACAGCACATTAAAAACTGCCATGCTTATTGAATATTCTTCTCCTGTAAGTTCCATGGCAGATACAAAAGTTCTGCCTGTTCATGCAAACGATACATTGCAGAAAATTAAAACCCAGCTTAAGGAAAGCCCGAGCAGATGCCTGCCTGTTGTTGATAACGATTATAAGGTAATTGGAATAATCAGCGAAAGCGATCTTCTTCATGAAGCTAATATTCAGGTTATTCTGGTAGACCACAACGAACCGCAGCAGGCTGTTGAAGGAATTGAAAATTATACAATTCAGGAAATTATTGACCATCATAAAATCAATACATTTTCTTCAAAACTGCCAATGACCTTTATAAATAAGTGTGTTGGTTCTACAAGTTCAATTATTTCAAATATGTATCGTGAACAGAGGGTTTCTATTCCAAAAAACATTGCTTCCATTTTGCTCTGTGGAATTTTAAGTGATACCCTTGTCCTTCAGTCTGCAACTACAACAGAATATGATATTGATACTGCTGAATATTTAAGTAGTATTACAGGTCTTGATATAAAAACTTTAGGTAACGAAATCATAAAAAGCGGTAGCCATATTGACGGAAGAACTGCAGAAGAAGTTATTCATCAGGATATGAAGGAATATAAGGAAGGCAAGTTTAAATACAGCGTAAGCCAGATTGAAGTTGACAGCACAAGGGATATTATTGAACGCAAAAATGAATTCCTTGAACAGCTTGAATCCGAAAGAAAAGCAATGGGTGCTTTATTCTGTGGTCTGCTTGTAACGGATATTACGGTTTTAAGTTCCATTATGCTGGTTGCAGGTGAGCCTAAGTTTGAAGAAGTTTTGAATTTCCCGAAACGAGACAAGCATATTTACTATATGAAAGATATTGTTTCACGCAAAAAGCAGCTTATTCCCCTTTTGTCTGAACTTATTGGAAAGGTTGAATAATATTTACGGGAAAGAAGTTAAGCAGGCAAGTTAAAACATGGACTGTGCCATCGCCTGATTTTTAACTTCTTTTCCTGTAAAAAACAAACAGATTAATAAGAAGACAGGATTTCAATTAGTTTATTCTGATAATCCTGAATTGCATTGATTCCTTCTATTGCGCCTGCCGTGTCATTGGCACGAAGCTGCTCTGTAATTTTTGCATAGGCTTCATACATAGGTTTTATGGAAACATTTCCCATATTGCCTTTTAATGTATGTGCCTTATGGATTGCTTCGTCTATTTTTCCAGCCTGAATATCCGGGATAATATCCTTGTTTTTATTTATTGATTCAGGCATTTTCTTATACATAAGTTCAAGAAGTTCTTTATTGCCCATAAAACGACCAAGGGCTTCTTCAATATCAGTTCCAACATTTGCAAGTGCTTCAAATAAATCCATTCAGATTCCTCCGTATTTTAGATATCTTTATTATACAACATTTTTTAACATAATAGTAGAAAAATATTGATGGAAAACATTTATTTTAATGTGGAGAAATCAAAATTTGATTTTTTATATGAAAATAATTACTATTAAATGCTGAATAATAAAAATTGTGGGGTTAAAAATGATTGAAGTATTGCATGTTTCCCGGCTTTTCGGGGAATTCCGTGCTGTTGACGACATAAGTTTTTCCATTAAAACAGGTGAAATCGTAGGTCTTCTCGGACCAAACGGTGCCGGTAAGACTACAACCATGAGGATGATTGCAGGCTATCTTGAAGCAAGTGCTGGTTCCGTAAAGGTTGACGGAATTAACGTAAAGGAAAATCCTGTAGCAACAAAATCAAAAATCGGCTATATGAGCGAAAGTGCTCCAATGTATAGTGACATGATCGTTGCAGATTATCTTGAGTACGTTGCAAAAATTGAAGGTAAGGACCCGGAAGTTAAACTTCCTCATCTTGCAGAAATTTGCGGCCTTAAGGAAGTCATGCACAAGAATATTGGCGAACTTAGCCGCGGAAATAAACAGCGTGTAGGTCTTGCTCATGCCCTTATGAATGATCCTGAAATCCTTATTCTTGATGAACCGACTTCAGGTCTTGATCCGAATCAGGTTGCAGAAGTTCGCGACTTAATTAAAAAAATCGGTGAAACAAGAACGGTAATTATTTCAACACATATTTTAAGCGAAGTTGAAATGCTCTGTAACCGTGTAATTATTATTTCAGGCGGAAAAAAAGTTGCAGACAGTTCAACAGAAGAATTAAGGACTCATTATGGAAACACTTCTGAAGTAATCGTTCTTTCCGGTGGAACTGAAGGAAGCGTAAAAGAAAAACTTTCAGCCATAAAAGGTGTTGCCGGAGTTAAAGTTTCTGCTGAAGAAGAAAAAATCCAGTCTGTCCTTACTGTTGAAGGCAATGGGGAAGTCCGTCCTGAAATTGCAAGAGTTTTAGTTGATGCAGGCATTCCTCTTTATGAAATGCAGCTAAAGAAAAACAGTCTTGAAGATGTATTCAAGATTCTTACGGAGGCTAAATAATGAAAAATCAAAATAAAAGAATGCCCTGGGCCGTAATTGCCGGACGGGAACTTGCTGCATATTTTACAAGCCCTGTTGCCTATATTGCCGGTGCTATTTTTATTCTTCTTTCCGGAATATTTTTCTTTAATTTGTTTTTCCTTGCAGGCCGTGCAGAATTAAGAAACTTTTTTGAACTTCTTCCGGTGTTCTTTAGTTTCCTGATTCCTGCTTTAACCATGCGCGTTTTTAGTGAAGAAAAGAAAACCGGAACAATGGAAACTTTAGTGACTCTGCCTGTAAAGATTTCTGACATTGTAATCGGTAAATATCTTGCAGTTTTATTAAGTGCAGTTGTTATGCTTGCACCGACTTTATTTTATGTTCTTTCATGTGTTTTGTTTGCCCAGAGCGGAGTTGATGCAGGTCCCATTGTTGGCGGATATTTTGGATCAGTTTTACTTGCTGCTGCTTTTTCTGCAATTGGAATTTATTGTTCTTCAATTACGAAAAATCAGATTGTAGCCTTTTTGCTTTCCCTTTCAATCTGCCTGTTTTTAACTTTTGTTACAATGTTTGCAATCTTTCTTCCGGGATTTTTAGTTAACGGTGCAACATTTATTTCTGCACAGGGACATTTCCGTTCGATTGCAAGGGGAATCCTTGATTCTCGTGATATTTTATATTTTGTTTCCCTGTCTGCAATTTTTGTTGTCCTTACAGTAAATGAACTTAATAAAGAAAGGAGGGCTTAAGAAAAAATGAAAAAGACCAATAAATTCATTTCATGGATAAAAAGTTCTTCAAGCGATGTGTGGCTTTTTATTATTGCTGTTGTTTTGCTTAATCTTGTTGCTTCAAGATTTTTCTTCCGTGCTGATTTAACGGAACCTAAATCTTATTCTTTGTCTTCTGCCAGCCGTGAAGTAGTTAAGAATCTTGAAGAGCCAATGAGCGTAAAAGTTTTCTTTTCTAAAAATCTTCCGGCTCCTTATTCAAATGTTGAACAGTATTTGAGGGATTTTTTATCTGAATATAAAAATGCTTCCGGTAAAAAATTTGACTATGAATTCTTTGACATGGATAAACAGGAAAATCAGAGAATTGCCCGCGGTTATGGAATGCAGCTTGTTCAGGTGCGTGAAGTAAAAAACAATGAAGTTGGATTCAAGAATGCCTATATGGGAATTGCCATTGTCTATGCAGACCAAATTGAAAAACTGGATGGCATTTCTTCAAGTGACGGTCTTGAATATAAAGTTACAGGATTAATCGGAAAGATTATTTCCAATACAAACATCCTTTCAGGACTTTCTGAAAATGTCCGCCTGGTGCTTTATAAGTCAGAAGCCCTTGCTAAATTCAATATCGGTAATTTTAATAAAATTGATGATGCTGTTCAGAATGCCTTTTCTGCTGCAAATAAAAAGTTCCGTGGAAAAATTGAATTTCAGAAAATTAATCCTGATGCAAAAGCAACTGAAGCAGCTGCAGAAAAATACGGACTTCAGTCAGTTTCATGGACTAATGAAGATGGAAGTGCTGATAAAGGAACTGTAGGTCTTGTTCTTGAATATGGAAATAAATTCCGCATTGTTCCCCTTAAGCTTACGAATGCAATTTTTTCTTATGTAATTTCTGGACTTGATGAACTTGAAGAAAATATTTATCAGTCTGTTGAAAGCCTTGTTTCCAAAACTTCTGTAATTGCTTATGTTACAGGTCATGGTGAACGAAATTTAAACGACGAAAATGATGCAATGTATTTCCGTCAGCTTCTATCAGATTCTTATACTTTAGAAGAAGTTAATCTTGCAGAAAAGGAAATTCCCGTTGCTGCAGAAACTTTAATCATTAACGGACCAAAATCTGCTTTTGCAGAAAATGAACTTTACAAAATTGACCAGTTCATTATGGGCGGTGGAAATGTAATGTTTTTTGTTGATTCCTATAATGAACAGATTTCAGGATACCAGCAGCCGACCTATACACCGGTGCATACTGGACTTGAAAAACTTCTGTCTAAATATGGAATTGAAGTTGGCAGTGAATATGTTCTTGATGAAACCTGTTTTGTCCGTGTAGACCAGCAGTATAGAAAATTGAATTTTTATCATGTTCCAAGAATCCAGAAAGATTGTCTTGATCAGAAAAATCCGGTTGCAAAAAATCTTGGTGACGTATTCTTTTTGGAATCATTTGAACTGGATTCATCAAAAGCAAAGGAAAATAAAGATGTAAAAGTTTCTGTTCTTGCAAAAACTTCTCCGCGTGCATGGACAGTTCCTGTAACAGAAGGCTTTATGCTTCATCCATTGTATTTTTCTGTTCCATCAGAAGAGGAAAAACTTTCTTCAAGGGAACTTTGTGTTCTTGCTGAAGGAAATTTTGAAAGTGCATTTGATTCTGCTCCTGAGGCAGATGAAAAAAATAATGCAGGTTTAAGTTCGTCTTCTCATATTCTTAAAGGAAAACAGAAAGCAAGAATTTTTGTTGCGGGAACTTCTTACATTACAACTGCACAGCTTATTCAGCCCGATGCGCAGGAACCAATAGTTTATTTTATGCGTAATGCTGTTGACTATATGTGCGGCAAGGAAGATTTGTGCCTTATGAGGACAAAGGGATTAAGCACAAATATGCTTAAGAATTCAAAAACTGGTTTTGCACTTATTGTTAAATATTTTAATCAGTTTGGACTTGTCGTTCTTGTTGCTGCTGCTGGCCTTGTTGTTCTTGCAGTTCGTAAAAATCATAGGGAAAAAATCCGTAAAATTTACAATCCGGATGATCCAAGAATGGGGGACTAAAAAATGAAAAATATGTGGACTAGAAAAATAATTCTTCTTTCTGCCATTGCGGTTCTTCTTGCTGTTTATATTTGTCAGCTTGCTTTAGGCGGGAAAAATAAGGTTAAGATGCTTATACTTGAAGAGCCTGTTGATTCTGTGACGATTACAAATGGGGATGTAAAACTTTCAATTTCAAAGGATGGCGAAAACTGGTTTGTAGAAGAAAATGGGAAAGGCAAACTTCCATGCCAGTTAAATCGTGCTAATGGAATTGTAAATGCCATTAATGAAATAAAGGTTCTTGGTAGCGTTGCATCTGGCAGTGATGCAGATAAAGAACGCTATGGCTTAGACCATGGAATTTATGTTGAAGCCTATGTCGGAGAAAAACTTTTGCGCACTTTATCAGTTGGAAAAAATACAGCAACTGGAAGTCAGTGCTATGCAACCATTGATGGAAAAAATGCTGTAAATCTTGTACAGGGTGCCTTGCGTTCAACATTTGAAATTACTGCAGATGAAATTATTGAAAAAGAAAAAGAAGCAGATGATTCTGAAGAAAAAAATACTGAACCTGATTCAGTGGAATAAAAATTTTCTATCAGTAAAAAAAGGCTCCAGAAAACAACTGGAGCCTTTTTTGTTTAACAATAATCATTCAAATGAAATTAATCCAAAAACTATCTTTGCGAAAGCTGTGAGATTACGTCGGACATTTCCTTGACTTTCATTGTAACCCTTACTTTAGACGAAAGAATGTAAATTATGTCTGCAATAACATCAAGTTCCTTAAGTTCTTCATCTGTCCATTCTTTTTCGCCGCAAGTATTAAATGTTAAAGTCAATATGCCGCCTTCACCAGTGCCGTAATTTTTTTCGTATGGTTCACTTCCAAATCCGTCAGGCGAATAAAAAAGAATATTAAAGACTTTTATTCCTTCCGGATTCTGCGGAGTAGGCGGTGCAATATATATGCTGCTGAGCTGGCCCAGATTTATCTGTTTTGAAATTAAGTTCAAATGCTTTTTAAGTCCTGCTTCCAGCTGCTGTATGTTTAAATAGTTGTCCGAAACGATTTCCTTTATGAATTCCTTAAAATTTTCTGATGTCAATAATCCTTCCATTTTTGCCTCCTGCTATGTCAAAATATCTTTATATAAATATACAGCGTTTTTTTGAATTTTCAAAGAATTTACAATACTTTATATCCATGCTAAATTTACTCACCATGAAAAAATGCCTGAAAAAAATCCTTATATCTTTTGCTTTTATTTTTACTTTTTTATTTGCCCAGGAAGATAATTCTGTTGCTGCTGATAATTTATCCGAAAAGGTAGACAGCAATATTTTTATAGAAGAAAAACCCGCAGAAGAAAAAGAAAACAATGTTGAAATATCGGATGATGCGGATAATAAAAAATCAGACAAGAAAAAAACTGAAAAGAAAAACAAGAAAAAGTCATCTGAAAAAAATGCTGAAGAAAAAAAAGAAGATTCTGAAAAAGATATTCCTGATGAAGTGGAAAGTGATTCTGAAGAAAAAATTCTGCCAGAAAAAGTTTTTGAACTTATTGAACTTTATGGAAATCGTCCGGAAGTTGAATACTGGCGTAACATTTATTTGACAGAACGCTGGCAAAAAGTTTTGCGTGGAATTCTTGAAAATGCCGTTGAATATCGTGTCTATGTCCGCAAGTGCGTTCAGGAAAAAAATGTTCCCCTTGAACTTGAATACCTTCCTGTTGTTGAATCCGGTTATAAAACTTCGGTCCGTTCAAAATCTGGTGCCGTTGGAATGTGGCAGTTTATGTCTAACAGTGTGCGCCCGTTTTTAAAACTCAATGAATATGTTGACGAACGTTATGATCCCTGGCTTTCTACTCAGGCTGGAATTGCAAAACTTCAGGATAATTATAAAATTTTTAATGACTGGCTAATTGCCATCGCAGCCTACAATTGCGGTAACGGCAAAATGGCTAAAACAATAAGGCATGCCGGAACAAAAGATTACTGGCAGCTTGTAGAAAAAAAAGCTTTGCCTAAGCAGACAGCAGAATATATACCAAAACTTATTGCCATAGCGGATCTTGCCGTGAATTATGAAAAATACGGTATAGATCTTCCCCGTCATGATAAAGAATTTGAAGAGCTTGTTTCTGAACGCGATGCAGTTTTTGATTATGTTCCGGTTAAAAAGCCTTATCTGATTCAGGCAATTGCAAAAGAGTGCAGTTTAACAGAAAAAGAACTTAAGCATTTTAATCCAGCTTTAACTAAAGGTTTTACACCTCCAGCTGCAACCTATGAGCTCAGACTGCCGGCAGGAAAAAAAGAAGAAGTAGAAGCCGCTCTTGCTAAAGTTAAACCCATAGAATTTCCATTTAAATATACAGTTGTAAAAGGCGATTCCCTCTGGAGTATTTCAAGAAAATTTGGAGTTACGGTTCAGGCACTTTGTGATACAAATGGAATCAAGGAAAATGCAATTTTAAGAATTGGAAAAGTCCTTTATATACCGTTGTGAACTCGACATTCGCCCAAATAAACTCGCCCTGACATTTTTCCTATAAAATAAAAAAGCCCCCGTTGTGGGAGCTCTTATAAAATGTAACCAGAAACTATTCTGTAAGAATCTTGATTACTTCTGCTTTATCCTGTGTGTTCAAAATCTGAGCACGCTTGTCTGCAGACTTGAAAAGAAGGCTTACTTCAGCAAGGAACTGAAGGTGCGGGCCTGTCTTGTTTACAGGTGACAATGTCATAATAAAAATACGGCATGGTTCGTTATCAAGGCTGTCAAAGTCTACCGGATTATCGGAAACTCCGATACAGGCAACAAGGTCAGAAACTGAATCTGCCTTTCCGTGTGGAATAGCAATTCCATGCTTCATGCCAGTAGACATTTTGCGTTCACGGTCAAGTACGCACTCTTTTGCAGATGCTTTATCTGTTACCTTTCCTGCCTTTACAAGGATGTCAAGGAGTTCGTCGATGATTTCTTCTTTTGTAGTTCCCTTCAAATGAAGGTCAACTGTTTCAGGTGTTAATACTGTTCTTAAGTCCATGGTTATATTTTATTTTCATAGTTAATTATTGTCAAGGGAAAAAGAACTATCATAATGTCCTGATTCTGTTCTTTTGAACAAAACTCTTTTTACTCTGTTTTTTTGAAACAGAAAATGAATAAAGTATTGCAAAGTTTACTATTGAATAAAGCAAAGTTGCTAAAACAGAAATCCAGATAAACTTTACAATCTACAGCAAAAGCCTTTTTGAAAATTCAGCATCATCACCACGGTAACAGAAAAAGCCCGAGGCCATAATAAAAAAGGGAACTGCGGTTTTGCCAAAAGTAATTACAATTTGCCCGGCTGTTCCTGCAAAAGGAAGATGAATTGCAACAACAAAAAACATGGCGATAAAACGCCAGGCATCAATGGAATGGATACGGGTATCAGCTTGATTATTTTTCATACACTTTAATTAACAGGGCGAGTATCGAATTATAAAATAAATATACCTTCAAATTGACATTCGCCCTGACATTTACACAAAAAAACACGGCAACCGGTTACTGACAGGATGCCGTGCTAAAACACTTTTATTCTACGGCTTTTTTAAGGTCTTCAATTAAATCTTCAACTTCTTTTCTGGTTCCCATTCCAAAACTGAACAAAGATTTTAGCGGGAAACTGATGAACATTGAATCAAGCATTTCTTTTCCGGCAGGTCCCATGTCTCCAACAAGCATAGATTCACTGCTGTAATTATATTTTGCAAGGAACTTCCTGAACACAGGTGCTGTTCTTTCATCATTAAAAAGTTCATTAAAAGTTGTGTCGCCTTTAATTTCCAATGGAAGATAATGTTCAGTAATGTAGTTAAGTTTTGCAGAAGCCCGAATGTTGTCGCTGGCATTTCCTGCAAGAATTTCATATTCCCCGGATTTTGCATACCAGTCGTTGATTTTAACTTCGTAATAACTTAAGCTGCGTGCATCAAGTTCAACAGAAACTTTTTTTGTTTCTCCCGGCTCAAGGTAAACCTTCTTAAAGCCTTTAAGTTCTTTTACCGGGCGGCCAAAGGTTTTTGTCTTATCGGCAACATAAAACTGAACAACTTCCTTACCTGCAACCTTGCCGGTGTTTTTAACGTCTACTGTAGCAGTTATGGTTTGGCCTTCTTTCATGCTGGCAGAACTTAAACAAAGATTGCTGATTTCAAAGGTTGTGTAGGAAAGTCCATGACCAAAAGCATAGGCAACAGGAATATTTTTCTTTTCGTAATAGCGATAGCCTACAAAAATTCCTTCATTATATTTTGTTGTAATTCCGTCTCCGCCAAAAGAAAGATAGCAAGGAGTATCTTCAACACGCAGAGGGAAAGTTTCTGCAAGATGACCGCATGGGTTTGCTTCCCCGTACAAAAGCATATCCGTTGCTTCCCCTACACCCTGGCCGCCAAGATACATTTCAAGAATTGCACTTACATCCTTACGCCACGGCATGACAACCGGCGCTCCGTTATGAAGGACTACAGCAACATTTTTGTTTACCTTAAGAATCTCAGAAATCAACTTGTTCTGGCATTCCGGAAGATTCATGTTTTTTCTGTCAAAACCTTCGCTTTCAATAACATCAGGAAGGCCTGCAAAGACAACAACAACATCAGCACTCTTTGCTTTTTCTACTGCTGCATCAATTTCTTTCTGGTCAGTAAAATCCCTGTCTGCCGGGAACCCCTTGCAATATTCCACATTGCGCTTCTTTTCTTTTGCAGCATCAAAGGCACTGCTAACCCTGCTGCTGATAATATGGCTTGAACCGCCGCCCTGAAACCTTGGAACCTTTGCAAATTCTTCGACGTAAAGGATTTTAGCATCTTTCTTTAATGGAAGGA
>JALELH010000066.1 GCA_022768865.1 Spirochaetia bacterium | reverse complement strand
GAGTGCTAGCAGCTGCGAAGAAATTGTGATAGATTTGTACATAAGTTAAGTCCTTGTTTTGTAATATTTTAAGCTAAAACCATTATAGCAAGGATCTTAACTTTTAAAAAGGGCTACTTAGTTAATTGGACAGGAGTGATCAATATTATGATTTAAT
Source organism: Spirochaetia bacterium (assembly GCA_022768865.1). GTDB lineage: Bacteria > Spirochaetota > Spirochaetia > Treponematales > Treponemataceae > Treponema_D. The sequence goes on along the minus strand of JALELH010000066.1, from coordinate 75,012 downwards.
TGTAAATAAACGCCGTAGGCAGGTTCCGTCATGAAAAAAAATCTGCACAAACGTAGTGCGGAAGCCTTTTTTTCAGGGCGGGTTCTGCCGAAAGGCGTTTATTTGTTTAACTTTATGCTATTTATGCAAAAATCATTGAATAAAAATCAATTCTTTTCTATTATAAAGCTATTATGGGTAAGAATTTCTTAGCAGAGTTGTTCGGCAATCTTTTTGGCGGAAACGACCCTGAAGCACAGAAGAAAAAGGCCTTAAAAGGCATTGCAAAATCTCTTTCAAAAACCAGGTATAAGTTCTACAAGGCAGGTTCCAACGAAGTAGACCCTTCTTTTGCAAAATTTATGCTGGAACTGTATAAAGTTCTGTCTCCTGCACAGGCAATGATTCAGTCTTTTGAAAATCCAAACGCACTTAAACGCCTGGTACTGAACCATTCCCTTACGGAAAAACAGACAGAAGCACTTGAATGCCTGTCCGAAACTGCAATTACGGAAATGGCACGCAAGCAGCCGCTAAAGGCAGTAGCAGAAACAGTGCATTCCCAGATGGAAGCCTTTACTGCAGCCTTTGACAGCACAAAGATTGCTAAAACAGATGCCCTTTATACAAAGCTCATGTATTTTGCCAACTTTGTTCAGTTTGACTTTTACTTTACGCTAAAGAAGTTTGACAACACTATTAAAGAGCGCGACTTTACAAAAGTTCCTAAGTTTATGGCAATAAACGGTTCCTATATAATAGAAGATTTAAAGAACTTTATTGACGTTGCATGGGTACTTCCAATTGATGCAGACTGGAGCGATGTCTTTAAGCTTATAAAGTCAGTAAAGGGTGCAGACCCTATTCCCATGGGCACATGGAAGAAAATCCTTGCACGCATCAAGTATTTAAGGGATAACCATATTCTTGAAATGCTGATTCAGCTTATTTCAGAAAATCCCCTTTACCGTGATGAATATACTCCAAAAGAACTTTACATTGTTGATGACTTCATTTCAGACGTAAAAAAAGCAGCAGATAAGACTCTGGAAGAACTGCAGGCAAAGCAGACTGCAGGCAAGGTAGACGGGCTTCTGGTTCAGATTTTCGGAACAAAAGAAGTAGAGCACCTTAAATATTACAACGAAGCAGGAAGTGCACCTTTTGAAAGAAAGGGAATCGGTTCTTTTGCATATGCTGAACCCCTTGGCTATTTAAAGCAGTTCATTCTTGAATACATTAAGAAAGACATAAGGGAACTTTCAGACATCCTTACAGTCCGCGGCGAATGGGCAAACCAGCAGCTTGCTTCCCCTATGAGCGATGCCTACCATAACCTTGTTGATATTTCAGCAGAAATTACTGCCCTTGATAACAGCGTAAACGAAAGCGTAGATTTAGGCTTAAAAATGAAGACCCATCTTCCGCGTGCAGACAGGGACAGGGATTCTAAGTCCATAATTCAGTCTACATTGAATGAAGTAAACAACAGGGCAGGAAGCCTGATAAAAAAGGCAATTACCCTGCTTATAAATTACGACAGAAACTTAAAGATGATTCTTGAAGACTGCGTAAAAAAGCATCAGGAACTTATCCTTAACTGGACAGACATTGACCACTTTGCAGAAGGCCAGCTTAAGCAGATGTCCATTGATGCATATAAAAAGATTTTTGCATTTGTTTCACTTATGCAGAACTTCCCGGTAGAATTAACCGACGAAGAGTAAACAAAAAAGCTGCCCGTTGCCTGCGGACAGCTTTTTTATTTTAAAGTTGCTTTTCTGGTTTATTTTAACACAGCATCAACAAGTGCCTTTAAGGTCGGGTCCTGCTGGATTCCTGAAGTTTCAATTCCAGACTGAATTGTAAACACACCGTTTTTTTCAATAATTACTTTTGTCATACTTTTAGCTCCATTTTTTTCAGTAATATATTTTAGAAGACCTTTACCGGCCTTCTTTTCTTCCGCAATTTCTATGGCCTTGCCCATGAGTCCTGATTTTCTTTTTTCATCATTTTTCATTTGTGCCATATTATTTTTCACCATCAAGATTTGAAAAGTTCAGGCCCGATACAGAAAATCCATCCTTGCTTTTCTGCCTGATTTCTTCTGCATTGTCAGGGATTTTCCTTTCTGACGGGAACTTTTCTTCTTTTGCATAGTCAACAAAAGACTGTTCAATGAACTCATCAGGTTCCTTTGATGCCGAAGATGCTTCTTCTGCCGGATGAATTTCTTCAACATCATCTACGGGTTCTGCTTCTGGAATTTCTTCTAATTCCTCAACATCATCTGCAGGTTCTGCTTCCGGTATTCCTTCCAGTTCTTCAACATCGTCTGCCGGCTCTGCTTCCGGAATCTCTTCCAGTTCTTCAACATCGTCTGCAGGTTCTGCTTCCGGTATTTCTTCCAATTCTTCAACATCGTCCACAGGTTCAGCTTCGGGAATTTCTTCCAGTTCTTCAACTTCTTCTGCAGGCTGAACTGGCACAACAGGAACCGGCTCTTCTGCTTTTTTTGTAGCCGATTCTTCTGTCTTTTTTTCTTCAATAACCCTTGTGGTTGCACCGACAGCAGACATCATGTCCTGCCAGCTTTCTTCCAGCATTGCATCAATTTCTGCCGAATGTTTTTTACCGCGGCGTCCAAGGCTCTTTTTAATTTCGTCGTTTACATCCATGCGGCGCAAGGCAATTTCTTTTGACAGGCTTTTCCAGCCACGGCTGTCCTTGCGTTCAATGTATTCTTTAAGAAGCCCATACTGAAACTTTCTGATTCTTCTTCTGATAAGAACCATGTCATCATGGCGGATGTTAAACAAAAGAAAAATAATCAGAAACTCTGTAATAAAGAAGCATATCAGCAAAGAAACTTTTTCAATGTCAGAAAATTCAAATTCACCCTGGCTGCATATCCAGCCGATTTTAACTCCGCTTTCATTTGCTGTAGAAACAACAAACAGGTTTTCTTCCTTAACATCAGAGTCTGCCAGCTGTTCAATATTTGTATAGTTTCTTCCCCATCTGGCCTGAATTTCCTGCACAAGCAGATTCCTGTCTGCAAGGGGAATATTAAAAACAAAACCTGCAGGAGAAAGAACTGTTCCCCTTGCATTAAGGGAAACTACGTCACGGGCAAAAAGGAATCTTGTAAAGTCATCGCCTGCAACATAAAAAGCCATTGTTCCGCGGCAGGCAGTATAAACGTCATAAAAAGGATAGGTAAAAACCAGCTTGTTTCTTGCGCTGTCAAAATATACTTTTGTATTCTTTTCACCATCAGCAGTTTCTATTAAGGTAAACGGAATTCTATCTGTATAATTTGAATAAGTTATAAGTTCTTCTGATTCCTTAAGCACGTCTTCCTGAAAAGTGCTGTAATGAATATGTATGCCGTCGTTTTCAATCAGGCGCATTCCATCCAGACCAGGGTTTTTCTGGAAAAGTACTTTTGAAAGTTTATCGCGGGATTCTATATTTTCTTTTTCCGGTTCACGTTCAATATAAGAAGCAACGCTTTTTTCAGAAAGGAAATTCCTGAACTGTTCATCCATTGCCGTAAAATATTCACCATAGCAGGACTTTATCTTTTCGAGACGATTATTAATATTTCCAATTACTCTTGGCGTATAATACTGAACTTCTATAATCTTAAAGCCGCCTGCAAAAGAAAACAAAAGGCAGCCTGCAAAAACAACTACAGAAATCAGAAGGCTAAGGGCAATTTTGGGTAAAGATGTCACAGATTTCTCCTATAACGAAATACGTTCCGCTTTAACCGTATGCACTTTTTACAGTTTCATACTCCTTGAATTTCGGCATTTTATTACCGGTATTTCACACTTTTTTGAAAAATTTGTATAATCCTTTTATATGGTAGAACTTAAGCAGGAAGAAGAAAAAAAAGTAAGATGCCTTTTAGTCGGCGGCCCGGATAAAAAGAACGGCAACCCGGAACCAAAGGAACTGGAAGGCCTTGTGCACACCCTTGACTATGAAGTTGCAGGAACCATGGTTCTTGTGCGCATAGAGCCGACTCCTGCATACGGAATGGGAACAGGCAAAGCCCATGAAATTACAGACAGGGCAAAGGAACTTTTTGCCGACTGCATTATCTTTGATTTTGAGATTGATCCTTCAAAACAGCGCAACTGGGAAAAACTTGCAGGCATGCCGGTTTTTGACAGGAACGAAGTAATTATCCGCATTTTTGCACAGCGGGCACAGACAAAAGAAGCAAACCTTCAGGTAGAACTTGCAAAGCTTACATATTCACTTCCACGCCTGAGCCATATGTACGGAGACATGGCACGCCAGAGAGGCGGTGCTGTAGGTAATAAAGGCAGCGGAGAAACCCAGCTGGAACTTGACCGCCGTCAGATAGAAGATAAAATCGTTCAGCTAAAGAAAGAACTTGAACAGGTTGAAATAAACAGAAACGTGCAGCGCAAGCAGAGGGAACGGACTGCCACTGCAGGCTGCGCACTTGTAGGCTATACAAATGCCGGAAAATCCAGCCTGCTTAATGCCCTTACAGGTGCAGATGTTTTTGTGGAAAACAAACTTTTTGCAACCCTTGACCCTACAACGCGTAAACTTGCACTTTCGGAAGCAAGCACTGTTTTAATTACGGACACCGTAGGTTTTATTTCTAATCTTCCCCACACCCTTATTGATGCATTTAAATCAACACTGGAAGAAGCTGCCATTGCAGATTTCCTTTTAATCGTAGTTGATGCATCTGACCCGGACTGCCAGAAACAGTATGCCCAGGTTAAAAAAGTCCTTGAAGAAATAAATGCAGAAAAAATTCCTTCGGTTATCGTGCTTAATAAATACGACAGGATAGAAGGCAATATTCTTCTTGAATCCCAGCTGAACAATTCTTTCCCCGATGCAATACATGTAAGTGCAAAAACCCATAAAGGATTTGAAGACATAACTGAAGTGCTTACGGAAAACCTTTTAGGCATTTTGCGTTCATTTAAAATTCCCATGACACGCACGGATTTAGTTGAACTTGCACGCAAAAACGGAACCATAGAAAAAGAAGAATGGCTTGAAGATTCCATAGAAATTGACGCAAGAATTCCAGGCTCCATAAACGAAGACGGCAAGGCAACAACAAGAACCCTTGCACTTTTAAAGGACTACATTGCATGAAACTTAAACTTGAAACAGTAAATAAATTCCTAAGCTTAACTGCAGCATTAATAGGCATTGCCATTGTAACCGTAACCATTACGGCATTTGCAGTTGCAAAAGGAAATCCGAAAAAAAATTACAGGCACGCAGACCCTGACCCTAAAACAGTTACAAACATGAACAAAGGAAAAGAAGATGCCGTAGACGCCTTTACGGATTTTTCCCAGATAAGGATTCAGACCAGGGTTGAATCAGAAAAAGAAGAACCTGCCGTTGTAGTTGTAAGCCCGTGGTTTTCTTACCCTGCCGGAGACAAAGCCCTGTTTGAAGAACTTTCTCAAAAGGAACGCCAGATAAAAAGCATATTCATAAATTATTTTTCTTCATTCACTGCAAAGGAACTTCTTTCAAAAGGAGAATACTCAGTAAAGGAAGAACTTCTGGAAAAAATCAACAGCCAGCTTGTCATGGGCAAAGTCCGCAGCCTTTATTTTAATGATTATATTTTCATAGACTGAAACAGCCGGACTATACCAGGCTGAACTTTAATTGTAATTTTCCATTTTTTTGACTATTATAATCCCCATGAAAGTAATTGTTGTTGGAAACGGTGGACGCGAACATGCTATTGCGTGGAAACTTGCACAAAGCAGTTCAGTTGAAGAAGTAATCTGTACTCCGGGTAACGGAGGAACAGCCCTTGAAAATAAATGCCGCAACGTTGCAGGTAAAACTCACGAAGACTTTTTAAGAATAGCAAAAGAAAATAACTGCGATCTTTGCGTTGTAGGACCGGAAGACCCTCTCTGCTCCGGCCTTAGCGATGAATTCTGGAAAGCAGGCATTGCAACAGTGGGAACAAAACAGCTGCCTGCACAGCTTGAAGGCAGCAAGGACTTTGCAAAAAACTTCATGCACAAATACGGCGTTGCCTGTGCAGACAACAAGACATTTACAGACAAAGCAGAAGCCCTTGCTTACGTAAAGGCACACGGTGCTCCTATCGTTCTTAAGGCAGACGGACTTGCTGCAGGCAAAGGCGTTGTTGTAGCACTTAACATGGAAGATGCCCTTAAAGCCGTTGAAGAACTTATGGAAGGCCAGCTTGTAGGGGATGCAGGACGTAAACTTGTAATAGAAGAATACATGCGCGGAGTTGAAATTTCAATTCTTGGTGCAGTTTCCGTAAACCCGGAACTTACAAAAGCAGGGAAATCATGCATTGTTCCTTTTATGAGTGCCCGTGACCACAAAAGGCTTTTAGACGGAGCAAAGGGACCTAATACAGGCGGAATGGGTGCCATCTGCCCTGTTGATGACGTTACGGATAAAATCCTTGAACAGTTTAACAAAAACATTCTTGAACCTACACTTAAAGGAATTGAAGCAGAAGGCTGGGATTACAGGGGATTTATTTTCTTTGGACTTATGATTACAAAGGAAGGACCAAAGGTTATTGAATACAATGTTCGCCTTGGCGATCCTGAAACACAGGCTGTTCTGCCTTTAATGGATTTTGATTTTGCACAGATGTGTAAGGCCATTACGGACGGAACTTTAAAGGACTTTAAGACTGCATGGAAACCAGGCTATGTTGTTGCTCCTGTTGCTGTAAGCGGCGGATACCCTAAGGCTTACAAAAAGGGAATGACAATTAAAATTGACGAAGACAAAATTGCAGAAACAGGTGCAAAGGTTTTCTTTGCAGGTGCAATGGAAGACAGGCGTGCAGGCGGCGGAATTGCAACTAACGGCGGCCGTGTTCTTGCATGTGCTGCACAGGGCAATACTTTTGATGAAGCATGGAACAAAGCCTATGATGCCATTAAGCACGTAAACTTTGACGGAATGTTTTATAGAAAAGATATAGGATTGCCGGGAGCTGCGGAATCAAACTGACATCCATGTCAGTTTGATTCCTCGAGTTTTGACTTTGTCAAAACTCGCAAGGATATTTTGCTTAACTGTATGCTACGCCGTCCATGGCTCGATGGGATGGATGGCGTAGTTGCTAAAACCTGTCAGTTGGACTCATCGACTTTTGCTTTGCAAAAGTCGCGGGCTTTAGTTGCTTAACTTTCTATCACGCCATCCGTGGCTTAATAAAATAAAAAGAGCGGTTTGCTGAACTTGGCAAGCCGCTCTTTTTTTATAGGAAAATCATTCCTGCAATTCCTACCGGAATCAGGTAAAAGGCAAACCATTCAAGGTGGCCTTTTTTAATCAGCTTCATTAAAAAGGCAAGGGCAAAATAGCCGCTTACAAAGGCTGTTAAAAATCCTGTAACTAAAGGCAGCATTCCTATTGTCTCCGTAACTTCACCCAGATCTTTTGCTTCAAGAAGAAAGGCTCCTAGAATTGCAGGAATAGAAACTATAAATGAATATTCACCTGCAACGTTGCGGTTAATGCCGCAGAACAAACCGCCTGCAATAGTTGAACCGCTTCTTGAAATGCCCGGCAAAGTTCCGATTCCCTGAGCAAGACCTACAATCAGGGACTGAACTAAAGTAGGTGTTTTATTTTCCAGAAGCTTACGTTTCTTTTCTATAATCCTGGAAGTAACTAAAATAATGGCTGTAAGAATCAGGCCAAGGCATGTAAACTTAATGGAAATCTTATCTTCATCAAGAAGTTTTTTTGTAACAATTCCAAGGACACCCGTAACAAAGGTTGTGGCAATTACATCTACAATATATTTTTTGTCTTTAAAGCAAAGAAGTTCAATAATCTTTTTCCTGAAAAAGATGCACACTGCAAGAAGCGTTGAAAGATGAAGGATTACGTCAAACAAAAGAGGCACTTCTTCAAGGCCAAAGAGTTCCTGTGCAATCCTTAAATGTCCGCTGGAAGAAATAGGAAGGAATTCTGCAATACCCTGCAAAAGTCCAAGAAGAAAAGATTGAATTACTGTCATTTAATTTCCACCTGTTATTTATATTTTATTTTCCGACGCAGAATCTTGAAAAAATATTTCCAAGCACATCATCTGGAGTTACATCGCCAGTAACTTCCCCAAGGCTGTCTAGGGCATCTTCCAGATCCTGAACAACTGCATCCAGTCCGTATTCACCCGTAGAAGAAATTTCAAGTGCATGGCTTACACGCTCTAAGGCTTCCTGCACGGATTTTTTCTGACGTTCAGAACCAAGGCCTGCATGATCACTTTCCTGCCCTTTGCCGCCAAGGACAATTTCTTTTACGGCGGCAACAAGTTCATCTATGCCTGTTCCTAACTTTGCAGAAATCCTTACGGCCTTAGTCCACGGCCCTTTTTCAGGAATTTCAGCATTAAGGTTTTCTTCGCATTTATTCATTACAAGAACGCACGGAACATTTTTCTGTTCGTTCATGTATTCAAGGTCTTCTGCCTTTATTCCGCGGACAGAATCCACAAGGTAAAGAATTACATCGGCTTCTTCAGATAAATCCTTTGTGAGTTCAACACCGCGTGCTTCTATTACATCATCGGTTTTACGCAGGCCTGCCGTATCAAAAAGCCTGACAGGGATTCCGCCAAAGTCTGCATAGCTTTCTATCCAGTCCCTTGTAGTTCCTTCTATATTGCTTACGATGGCACGCTCTTCTTTAAGCAATGTATTAAACAGGCTGGACTTTCCTGCATTGGTTTTTCCGCAAAGAACAACCCGGGCTCCGTCCTGATAAAGTTTTTCACTTTTCCAGGAAGATTCCAGCTGCTTTAGTTTATTTTTAACTTCAGCTAAAGGAGCAGAATCAAAACAGTCTGCAATGTTTTCTTCATCTTCAGGATATTCAATTTCTACTTCAATGCTGCCAAGAACATCTACTACGCTTTTTTTTATTGAATCAATAAGTTCAAAAAGGTTTCCTGAAAGGCGTCCTGCAGCCCTGCTGCGTGAAATGTCAGTCTTGCTGTCTATGATTTCCTTAACTGCTTCTGCCTTAGTTAAATCCGTCTTGCCGTTTATGTAGGCACGGAATGTATATTCACCGCGCTCTGCCTTTCTGAACCCATTGGCAAGAAAAAGTTTATAGATGGAAGTAACCACAGATACACCGCCATGACAGAAAACTTCTACCATGTCTTCTCCAGTAAAGGATTTTGGTGTGCGGTAAACGCCTGCCATAACTTCATCAATTTTATTTTTGCCTTCCGGCTTTGCAGAATCTATAATCCAGCCATAAACAAGGGTGTTGCCCTTTGCTTCTTTTAAAGCCTTCGGTCGTGAAAAAATCTTTGATGCAAGTTCAATGCAGTTTTTGCCGCTTGCCCGGACAATACCTATGGCACTGGGAACAAGGGCTGTAGCAATGGCAGCAATTGGTTCTTCCGGAGTATAGCCTGTATTATTCATGGTTCACCGCAGGGAATGGCTCTACCCTTAAAAAGTTTCTGGAAGACTTAACCTGAGTTTCATAATCTTCCTGTTCCATTACAGTGTTCCATACAGAAAGTATTTCATCCGTACTGAATGAGTTTTCATTGGCCAGCCCTACTTCAGAATCGCCTGCATTTTCTTCTTTACTGAAGGCAGGAATCCTTGTCTGCTTTGCTGCTTCGTTATGATGCCATGGAGACAAAACCGTATCTTCCGGGTCCGGACTTATGTCTTCATAATTTCCGCCGGAATTATTCCAGTACATATAGCCCCTGTCTATTCCGTCACGCACACCGAATACCTGACGGCTTACATAGTTTTTATCGTAGTATTTTCTGTCGTAGCGCACGCCCATGTAAAATGCCTGAAGCCACGGACGCACGACAATTCTGTTTCTTCCGATTACAGTGTTTCTGTATGAACCGTAAAAGAAAATCCTGTACGGGCGTTCTTCGTATGGCGGATAGTCAAGGAAGCTCTGTTCAAAATGAGACGGATAGAACATAGGACATACAACGTCTACGTATTCGCTCATAAGTTCAACATCCTGGCCTGTCCTTGTGCCGGAACGATACCAGCCGTTGGCACCGTAAATATCAATGCCGATAGGAGCGTCAATATTTTTTCTTGCGTAGGAAAGGAAAGAAACTAAAGCACTTTCCTTGTCCATGCCCTTGTCCTTCCATCTGTAAGATGCAGAACCCATGTTTAAACCGTCAGTAGGGAACCTGATATAGTCAAACTGAATTTCATCAAAACCGCGTTTAATAAGTTCCTTTGCAATTTCAACATTGTATTCCCAGACTTCTTCGCTGTAAGGGTCTACCCAGTTTTCGTCGTAGTAGTTTGTCTTCTGGCCTGTTACGGTTCCGTCTTCTGCCTTAACATCTTCATAGCCGCGGATGCCAACCCACGGTGCGTTTGTTTTATAATTCCAGACGGCATACTTGCCTTTATCATAGCCTGCAAGATTTCTGTCCTTGAATACAACAATGCGGCCTATTAAGTAGGTGCCGTCTTTTTTAAATTCGCTTACAAGTTTATCTACATCTATTTTATAAACCGTAACCTTCCCTTTTTCCTTCAGCAACTGGCTTTCAGGTTCAAAACGCAAAAGACCGTAATCGTCCTTCATGTCAATTACAACGGAATTCAGTTTATTGTCGTTTACGATTTTCCTGTATTTTGCAATGCCAGTGTCATTCCTCAGCTGATAAACGGAAGAATAGACTGCCTTCTTTTTGTTTGCAACATCACCCCATGGCGTAAGGATTACATCAGGATTTAAAAGCCACAGTTCGCTAAGTTCAATTGGTGCATCAAGGCCGCACACAACTTTAGGAACATAGGCAGCATTTATAATTGAATGGGCAGCATTAAGCCTGCTTTTCCAGGAATCAAAAGATTCAAGTTCAACAACGGATTTTTCTGCAAGGGAAAAAACACTTACCTTGCCAAGTGTAGAAAAAACAATATTTGAACCGCTCTGGCACAGGCCGTCCATGGTGTCTGTCTGTTCTTCTCCGTGGTAAACTTTTTCTCCTTTCTTTTCTTTCCAGTTGAACTTATAGATATTGGGAATGAAAGTCTGGGAAAGATAAACTTCTGCAAAATAATGTCCTTCTGCATCCCTGCACATTACAGGAAGGATGTCTGCAATTTCATCAACCTGGGTCATGCTTGGCAAGGCTGCAAAGCCTGCACTTACGTCAAACCATGCAGGACTTTTTGCATCTGCCCTGTAATAGCTGAAACCATAAATCGGATGAGACATAAAGACTACAAGTTCGCTTCCGGAAATATTGCCATCTTTGTCATAAACCGGCATGTGGGAAACTGCCACTGCCTTAACGCCTGCAGTATACTTGCTTGCGGAACCGATGTTGTCCCAGTTGTGTCCGCCGTCTCTTGTTAAATAAACACAGTCTTTTGTTGCTGTAACAAGAATATCAGGGTTAAAGGGGTCTGCACAGATGTCTTTTAATAGTGCAGGTTTCTGTTCAAGTTTTTTTTCTATGCCATCGTAAGATTTTATAGTTAAAAAAGGAAGCCCTGTATTTCTTTCTTCAAAGGCATTCAGATTCTGTGATGCTACAACGCCTTTGCTCGTAAGGAAAAACCATCTTGATGAAGTCTTTAAGATTTTATTAACTTTGCCTTCGGTCCACACAGGCTCTGCAGTTCCGTTAGAAAGAACCTTATATAATCCCCTGTCTGTTCCAAGTAAAAAAGGAGAGCCGTCCTTATCCTTTTCCTTAAAAGTAACTTTCTTTTCAGGAATGGTTTCAGGCAGCTGATACAGAGGTTTGGTCTGTGCAAAAATACTTTCTGAAATTAAAAATATAGATAATACCAGACAAAATTTTACATAGATAGTTTTCATGCTCTAATTGTCGGCAAAAGAAACAGGAATTTAAGTGATTTTTACAACCGGAATCTTCCTAGTCTTTTTTAATTGATTCAAAAAAACGGCTAATCAGGTTCTTTTCCTTGGTGACAATTTTTTCTTCTATAGACTTGTTTGAATAAAAGCCGCTGGCTTCTGCAAGTGAAATCTTTTTATAGGACTTTCCAAGATGAATCTTTTCTATAACACCGGAAATTTCCGTTCCTGCATCCTGCTTTTCAATTACGGTATAATTCAGGACGCCGGACAAAATCATTTTGCGCAGGTTATCATTATCTTCAAAGGCAAAAATCAGAACGTCTTCCCCCGGCATTTTTCCGTATTTAAACAGCACATCAATTACTGCCTGATAGTCATTTTCTGATTCAACAAAGACTGCATCTAGCCCTAGATTTGCCAGGTAAACATCTTCCATCAGCTGCTTTGCCTTTGCATAGTCGCCGGTTGTTTCCCTTCTGGCAATAATCTTCCAGCCTTCATTTTTGTCTGCTTCTTCTACAATTGCCCTGTTTCTTTCCCTTGCAGAAGTTGTATCGGCAAAATCATTTAAAACAAGGATTTCAACATCAACCTTGCCCTGCTCATAAATTTCAAGGCTTCTTGCTGCAAGCTGGGTTTCCCTGTAAAAGTCCGGACGTATTTCAAAAATAATGCGGTTTTCAAGCCCCGGCTCAATGGCTGCAGAACCTCCGCATAGAATTACGGGAATATTATTATGGAAACAGTTTTCAAAGGCGTATTTTAAGCCATGCTCGTAAACCGGGTCTACGATAATAAAGTCTACTTTGTTCTGAACGAAATAATAAATCTGGTTTACCTGTTCGCTGATGCTGCCTGCAGCATTCATTTCAGTAAACTGATAGCGGGGATTTCCGTCAAATGCTTTTTTTACTGATTCAGCATTGGCGGCATAAGGCTGTGAAGTTTTGCCGGAATATGTAAAACCAATTGAAATAGTTTTTTTGCCGTCATCGTTTCCCTGGCTTAAAAAACAGGAACTGAACAGAAAAGATAAAACAGCAGCAATGAAGAAAATTGATTTTTTCACATGAACCTCACTACTGCTATTTTATTGCTAAAATGCCTAAATTGCAATTTATAGAAATCAGGTTGAATGTCGGATTATTAAAATTATAATTTTATAGAAAACTAAACGCCTTTCGGCAGAACCTCGGCCTGAAAAAAAGGCTTCGTCGCTTTGCTCCTGCAGATTTTTTTTCATTCCGGAACCTGCCTACGGCGTCTATTAACAGTAAAAAAAGTTCTATTGCAAATTATTCTTAAACCCGACATTCAACCTTTTATACTAATGATAAAATCAAGATAGAAGCAAATCGCCGTCTTTTATCCAGTTTAATTTTCTTAACAGAAGACCAAGGGCGTATGAAATGATTCCGGGCAGGATGAAGCATACTAAAACAAGGCCAAGCCAGTCTGCAAAGGCAGGACTAATGACGGCGGCACCGTGCTTAAGGGCTGCTTCAGAAGGTTCAAACCAGCCTGTAATAACGCCAATCTGACCTACAAATCCGCAGGTGCCCATGCCGGAAGAAACGGCTGCACCGTTCATTTCCATTTTGAATACACATGTAGCAACAGGGCCCGTAATGGCAGAAGCAACTGTAGCAGGAATCCATATCAGGGGATTTTTAATGATGTTTGGCATCTGAAGCATGGAAGTGCCAAGGCCCTGGGAAAGTATTCCGCTCCACCTGTTTTCCCTGAAGCTTAAGACGGCAAAGCCCACCATCTGTGCACAGCAGCCTGCAACGGCAGCACCACCTGCAAGACCTGTAAGACCAAGGGCAGCACAGATTGCCGCAGAACTTACAGGCAAAGTAAGCAAAAGGCCTACGATTACGGAAATGATGATTCCCATAAGGAAAGGCTTTAATGTTGTAGCCCATATAATCAGGTTGCCGAAAGCAGCAGCACCTTTACCGATGTAGCCTGCAAAAAGAACGGAAAGAAGTGCACCTGCAACAATGGTAACAAGGGGAGTTACGATAATGTCTACTTTGGTCTTTTTGCTTACGAGCATGCCTGTCTCTGCAGCAGCAACGGAAATAAGAAGGACTGCCAGAGGTCCCCCTGCACCGCCTGAAATGTTTGCGGCACTGCCTACTGCAGCAAGGGTAAACAAAACAAGTGGAGAAACCTGCATTGCATAGCCTATGCCCACTGCCATGGCAGCACCCACAACATGAGGGTCGCCAGCAAAGGTTCCTGCCTTTACAAGAAAGTCAAAGGCAGGATTAACATCCAGGCGCAGAAGCTGCTGCCCTAAAGTCTTTACGATTGTTCCGATAAGAAGGGAAGCAAAAAGTCCCTGTGCCATACCGCCAAGTGCGTCAATTAAATAACGCTTAACGTATTTGTTCATAACAATACCCCGTGAGAAAAATAGAATGTAAAATGATTTTGAATTACCTGGTGATGTAGTTATAAAAGCACTCGTAGGCTTTTTAGGCAGCAGGTCTGCCGGCAGTCATCTCAAACGTAACTTCTGCTAAGAAAATAACAGAAGACAGGCTTTTAATCAATGGCGAAAGCATTTGTTCCTATTAACTATTTACTGTTTATTCCGGTGTGATGCATTCCCATCCTTGGATGGGAGGTATTCCCACTCGGTTATGGGAACTATTCCCACTGTGTTGTGGGAGTTATTCCCACTGTATTGTGGGAGTTATTCCCACTGTATTGTGGGAGCAGTTCCCACTGTATTGTGGGAATAATACAACACCGGAATAAACTTAAAACATTAATCTAAAGACAATAAAAGCTGTTTTGCCTGACCGCAGCAGATTCTGACCTGCGTCAGAATGACAAGATTAACTGCATGCCGTTATACAACAGATACTATTTCAATTCATCCTAAAATTGAAAAACTTTACTTTTATCATTATTATTGAAGCATGTATCACTTCATTGTTAATCCTGTGTCCAGGTCCGGTAAGGGACTTAAGCTCTGGCAGAACAAAATAGAACCGGAACTTAAAAAACAAGGCGCAGAATATTCAGTTGAATTTTCCAGAAACCGCGGAGACGTAACGCAGATTGTAGAACGCCTTTCTTCAGCGGCAAAAAACGAAGATAAATGCATCCTTGTAATACTTGGCGGCGACGGAACTTTAAACGATGCCGTTCAGGGCATTAAGGATTTTGAAAGCACAACCCTTGCATACATTCCTACAGGCTCAAGCAACGACTTTGCACGGGATTTAAAGCTTCCCCGCAGCGTTAATAAAAACCTGAGGCGCATTTTAAACGCAGGGCAGACGATGCAGATAGACATAGGCCTGGCAGAAACAGAAAGAGGAACAAGGCGTTTTGCCGTCAGCTGCGGAATCGGCTTTGACGGTTCAGTGTGCCAGAAGTCCGTTCATTCCATCCTGAAAAAGAGGCTGAACAAAATAGGCCTTGGCAAGCTTACATATCTTTTTATTGCACTTAATCAGCTTATCAATGCTCCAAAGGTTGATGCAGAAATTACTTTTGCAGACGGAACAAAGATCCATGCCAAAAACCTTATTTTCTTTGCAGCAATGGTTCATAAATACGAAGGCGGCGGCTTTAAGTTCTGCCCTAAGGCAGATGCCTTTGACGGCCAGCTTGACTTTATCTGTGCGGCAGACAAGACATTGCCCGGCATTCTGACTGCCCTTCCCCTTGCTTTTTTCGGCCTGCATCATATTTTTAAGGGAATTGACCTTTACCGTTTTAAGGCAGCAGAAATAAAAACTTCTGCTCCACTGTGGCTTCATACAGACGGAGAAGTAAGCTATAAGGCACAGAACATAAAGTTTACCCAGCTGAATGAAAAGCTTAACTTCATTTTATAAAATGCAGAAGATAAATTACCAGGCTGAACTTGAAAAAATAATTAAGGGCCTCAACGGAAAACCAAAACTTCTTTTGCATGCCTGCTGCGGGCCATGCTCAAGTTACGTAATGGAATACCTGGCGTCTGTTTTTGACATTACGGTTTTATATTACAATCCCAACATCTATCCCCAGGATGAATACCAGCGCCGCCTAAAAGAACTTAAAGACTTTTTGCCCAGATTCCCGCCTGCCGTAGAAAACAAAGTCCGCCTTGTAGAAATGAATTATGACCCGCAGGAATTTTATGATGCAATAAAAATACAGGAAGAGCCTGAACTTGCTAAAGAAGCAGAAAAAGGCGAACGCTGCAGAAGGTGCTACCGGTTCCGCCTTAAAAAATCCTATGAATATGCTTTAAAAAATAATTTTGACTATTTCTGCACAAGCCTTTCCATAAGTCCTTTCAAGGATTCTGCAAAGATAAATTCAGAAGGAGAAAAGCTTGCACAGGAAAACGCCGGAGCTGGCGGCCCAAAGTGGCTTTATTCGGATTTCAAAAAGAAAGGGGGCTTTTTAAGAAGCCTTAAAATCAGTGAAGAATACGGCCTTTACCGTCAGCAATACTGCGGCTGCGTTTATTCCTATAACACACGTCAGCAGAAATAAACTGATTCCAGTTTTTTATCCAGGGCAGGAATAAGTTTTTTTAATGACAGCTTACAGGGGCTGTTTTTTTCTGAAAGCTTTTCAAAGTATTCAAAGACCAGACCTATAAAGATGCCTGCTTTAGACGGAAGCTTTATTCCTCTGCCTGTAATCATCTTGGAAAGAAACACACAGCCGCATAGCTTTAAGGAACGATCCAGGCCAGACAGCAGTGCACCTTCCGTAATCTTCAGCTTTCCTATTTCTAAAATAACTTTTCCGTAGGGAACAAGAATAGAAAAAAAGGTTACTGATAAAATAATGACTATGGAAGGCAGCAGAGAGACTTTCCTGTTTTTTATAAAACATGCAGTTACTGAAATCAGAAAAACACCGGCCGTTACATAAACAGATTTTGAA
Source organism: Spirochaetia bacterium (assembly GCA_022768865.1). Lineage (GTDB taxonomy): Bacteria > Spirochaetota > Spirochaetia > Treponematales > Treponemataceae > Treponema_D. The sequence continues at coordinate 58,230 of JALELH010000066.1, read as the reverse complement.
AAGAACAGTATGGCAAATAATGCCGCTATAAAAACAAGGCATAATGTTTTTTTCAGCGTCAAGGGTTCAGCTTTTTTATATTCATCTTCCATTACATCTGCTTTATTGGCTGCAAAAATAAATTCCCCGGCTTTAAGTTTTTTAAGCCAGACTGAGTCTGCAATAAAATGTTCTGCAAAAATTCCCATCACAATGGAAGAAAAGAAACTTATGACTAAAAGAACAGGTGCAACAAGTTTAGTGTTTTCGCCAAAAAGCAGAAGGTAAGCAACGCCAAGCTGGGCAAGGTTATTGGCAAGTCCGCCTGCCATGCTTATGCCCGTCCATGATACAAGTTTTCTGCTGTAAAGCAGGCTGAACGTCCCCATCATGGCAAAGCCGGATGCAAGGGAACCTGCTAAAGAAAAAAGGAATATATAGGAAAACAAGGTTCCGCTTATGAATGCCTGCAAAATTACCTTAAGCAAAATTAAAAGTGCACTTTCTTTTTTAGTCATGCATAAAAAAGAAAGCATTACGGGCAGGTTTGCAAGGCCAATTCTGAAGAAAGGAACAGGCTTTGGAACTGCATATTCAACTGCAGAAAGAAAAAAACACAATGCAGAAAAGAAAGCCAGCTTCCTCATAAATATTCTATTACTGAAGGTAAACCATTAAAAGCATAATGTCGCTGTTGCGGATTCCGCTTATGCGCGATGCCTGGCCTAAAGTCAGCGGACGCACTTTTTCAAGCTTGCCACGGCTTTCAGAAGACAGGGCAACAATCTTTGAATAGTCAAAATTATTGGGTATGCGCACGTTTTCCATGCGGTGCATTTTTGCAACACGGCAGTCCTGCTTTTCAATATAATAGCGGTATTTGTAATCTTCTTTTGCCAGAGTCCATTCAAGCAAAGTGTAGCTTCCCGGATTTCCTGCATCAGGATGTTTGTCTATAAAGGCTATGGCTTCTTCTACGTTGCGGTATTTTAGTTCCATGGCATCCATCTGCTCTTTAGAAATCAAACCAACATTAAATCCTTTCTGGCGCAGGCGTCTGTCCGCAGTATCGTGGCGCAGTTTAAGGCGGTACTCAGCACGGGCCGTAAACATGCGGTATGGTTCTTTTGTTCCAAGGGTAACAAGGTCATCAATAAGAACACCGATGTAGCCTTCATCACGTCCGATTATAAGTGCTTCATAAGACGGAATCTTTTCAAAGGAATCAAAGCCCTTTTCTTTCTGAAAGTTCCTTAGCTTTTCTGAAAGTTCCTTTGTTTCCCTTGCTGAAATTTCTGCAAAGTTTTTAAGTTCGTCAGAATTAAATACAGGCTTTGCAAGGAATTTTCCCTTTTCTGCACTTGCCGGGCTTGAATAAATTTTTGAATCAGCAGCACAAAGAGGGCCGCAGATATTCTTATGCTCACGGGCATAAAGGCCTGCATTGATTCCGGCGATTAATCCCTGTCCTGCTGCTTCTTCATAACCGGAAGTTCCGTTTATCTGGCCTGCAGCAAAAAGGCCTGCAACACGTTTTGTTTCAAGGCTCGGGAAAAGCTGCGTAGGTTCAATATAATCGTATTCAACGGCATAACCCGGGCGGCTTACAACGCAGTTTTCAAAGCCCGGCATTGTTCTTAAAAAAGCATCCTGCACTTCTTCCGGCAAAGAGGAACTTAATCCGTTAAGGTAAATTTCATCTGTTTCCAGTCCTTCCGGTTCAACAAAAAGCTGGTGCCTGTCTCGTTCTGCAAAACGCATTACCTTATCCTCTATAGAAGGACAATAGCGCGGACCTATGCCGCTGATTTTGCCTGAATACAAGGGAGAGCGTCCTATGTTTTCCCTGATGATTTTATGAGTTTCCGTGTTTGTATAGACTATGTAGCATGGAACCATAGGGCGTTCAATTTTTTCATCATCAAAGCTGAATGGAATTATTTCATCGTCGCCCTGATTAAGTTCAAGCTTTGTAAAGTCTATGGTGTGTCGTAAAATTCTTGGCGGTGTTCCTGTCTTTAAGCGGCCCGTTGTAAAACCAAGACGATTTAAACTTTCTGTAAGGCCAAAGGCTCCTGTTTCTCCAAGACGGCCGCAGTAAGCATCGTATTCACCAATAAAAATCCTTCCGCCAAGAAAGGTTCCTGTAGTAAGGACGACGGAACGGCATGTAATTATCCTGCCGCGTTCCGTTACAACACCGATTACCTTCTGCCTTTTTCCGCTTTTAGCAGCAGCCGTTGCATATTCATAATTAAGGTTGCTGCGTTTTTCTCCGGGTATGGTATTTAATTCTGCAGAGCTGTCTGAATTTTCCGGCAGGGGCGTATCTGATGCAACTGTAAGGACATCAACAACCGTGTCCATTAAGGTGCATAGGTTTTCCGTTGTCTCTAAAGTTTTTCTTGCAAGCTGAGAGTATAAGATTTTGTCTGCCTGACTTCTTGGTGCCTGAACGGCAGGCCCACGGCTTTTGTTAAGCATGCGGAACTGAATCATTGACTTGTCAATGAGTTTGCCCATTTCTCCGCCTAAGGCATCTATTTCACGAACGATATTTCCTTTTGCAATTCCCCCGATAGAAGGATTGCATGACATTCTTCCAACTGAATCTATTGTCTGTGTAATCAATACAGTTTTTAATCCCATACGGGCACAGGCAAGGGATGCTTCTATACCTGCATGACCGCCGCCGCAGACAGCAACGTCAAATGAATCATAAAAAGCCATGGCAAAAATTATACAGATATTGAATAAAAAATACAATTTTAGGTCGAATGCCGAGTTACATCTATAAGTTTACTATATTGTGAATCCAGACTCCTTTTTTTATTAACGCAATGCCTAGGGCACATTTTATTAAATCTATGGATTTTATGATAAAGTAGATCATTACGATTCCAATTGCGGTCCATCTTGTTAAGGCAAAGGCTGCCGGAACTATAAAGACTATGTTGAATCCGCTGTCAAACAAAAAGGTAATGAAAGTTTTTCCGCCGGAACGCAGGGTAAAATAACATCCGTGCACAATGGCAAGAACCGGCAGGAAGATTCCTGTCTGCAAAATAAAGTCCGCTGCCAGTTCCATAACTTCTGCTTCCGTGTTGTAAAAGGCGGGGAAAAGATTTCTGAATAGAATCAGCACGGCACCTATAACTGCGCTTACAACTGCGGACAAGGCAATCATTTTTTCTGCCGTTGATTTTGCTTCCTGATTTTTTCCTGCACCTAAAAGCTGGCCTGCAATAATTGAAATTGATTCCCCTATTGCAAAAAGAAAAACGTTAAACAGGTTTGCAATTGTATTTGTAATATTAATTGCAGCAACGACAGCAAGTCCACGCAAAGAAAAACTCTGGTTCAGCATCGTAATGCCCAGGGACCACAAAGTTTCGTTTGCAGCAAGTGGAATGCCTTTTAATATTATTTTCTTTACAAGAGACACAGGAACTTTAAATGAAGCAAAGGCCCCTTCAATAAACCTGCACCGTTCTTTATGACTGTGGGTCCAAATAATTTCTATTCCCGTTTCTACAAAGCGGGAAATAACAGTTGCAACGGCTGCGCCTTTTACTCCAAGAACAGGAAAGCCAAAATGGCCGAAAATCAAAATGTAATTCAATATAAGGTTTACAAAAACGGCGGCAAATCCTGCCTTCATGGAAACGGAAGTTTCGCCGATATCGCGTAAGGTTCCGGCATAGGCCATGCCCACAGCCGTTGGTATCATGCCAACTATCATTATCATCATGTAGTCTTTAGCGTAGTTCATAGTTGCTGCACCATTACCTACACTATCTGACTGATGAATAAACTTTTCCATAAAGAATTCGCCGAAGAAAATAAAAATCAGAGCACCCACAAATGTTGCAATTCCAACAAGATAAAGCTTTATTCTGAATGTATTCCGGACGCCTTCATGATCACCTTTGCCAAAAAACTGTGCAGTAAAAATTCCTGCACCGCACGAAGAACCCCAGACGCAAAGGGTAAAGATAAAAAAGAGCTGAGAAAAAATACTTACACCGTTCATGGCATCTGTTCCGCAGCGTCCTACCATTAAATTATCAAGAAGCCCTGCAAAATTAGAAATGGTGCTTTGTATTACAATAGGCAAAGTAATGTCAGAAATCTTTTTATAAAATTCTTTATCAGCTTTTAAATTCATAATCTGAATATATATTAAATATGCTAATTATTGTAGTAAGGTATTTATTTAAGTATAATTCAGAATATAAAAAAAATTAAAGGCGGTAAAAAATGTTGCTTGCAAAAAGACTTGAAAATTTACATCCTTATGTTCCTGGGGAACAGCCAAAGGACCGTGTTTATATAAAACTCAATGCAAATGAAAATCCGTACCCTCCGTGTAAAGCAGTGGGTAAAGCAGTAAAAAAAGCTGTTGCAAAAAAAATCAGCAGCCTTGGACTTTATCCGGATCCTGACAGCAACGAATTGCGCTCTGCAATTGCAGAAATGCTTAACGAAACAGGCGGATGCTTTAACAATGCTGCAGAGGCAAAAAAAGCACTTCCTTTTACAATTACACCGGACATGATTTTTTGCGGCAACGGAAGCGATGAAGTTTTAAGTTTCGTCTTCTACACTTTCTTTGACAGTGACAGGCCCCTTGTAATGCCGGAATTTACTTACAGCTTTTATCCTGTTTACTGCGGATACTATAATATCCCAATGAAGCAGGTTCCTTTAAAATCAGACTGGGCACTTAATGCAGATGCAATGCTTGAAGAAGCAAATAAAAATGACAGTGCAATTATTTTTGCAAACCCAAATGCACCAACCGGAATTGCACTTAAACGCAATGAAGTTTCTGCAATGATTGAAAAAGCCCCAAAGGATAAGATTTTTATTGTTGATGAAGCCTATGCAGATTTTGGAGACGAAAGCTGCCTGCCACTTCTTGAAAAATACACAAACCTTGTAATTGTGCGTACCTTCAGCAAGAGCCTTTCTTTTGCAGGAATGAGACTGGGATATATTGTTGCTTCTCCGGATTTAGTCCGTTCAGTATTCACTGTAAAAAATTCATTTAATCATTTCCCGGTTGATTTTCTTGCCCAGACAGCAGGAATTGCCAGCTGCGAAAATTATTTATACAGCCAGGAAAATGCCAGAAAAGTTGTAGAAGAAAGAAACAGCATTACGGATTTTTTGCGCCAGCACGGATGGTTCGTAATTGATTCCAAAACCAATTTCATCTTTGCAAAAAAAGAAGGCTTGAAGGGAATCGACATTTATCAGGCAGTAAAAAAAGCAGGCATACTAATCCGCCACTTTGCAACTCCTGGCATTGAAGATTTTGTACGCATTTCCATCGGTAATAAAAAACAGATGAATCTTTTAAAATCAGTTCTGGAGGAACTATGAAATTTTTAGTATTAAGCGACATTCACGGAAATATTGAAAACCTAAAAAAACTTGAAGGCGCTGCAAAAGAAGCAGACGGAATTATTTTTGCCGGTGACTTTACAGACATTGGCAAGGAAGATGAAGGACTGCAGGCTCTTAAAAATCTTTGTAAAATGAACGAAAACATTTTTGCAGTCCGCGGCAACTGCGACTATCCTTCACTTGAAGAAGAATTTGAAGCAAGCGACATCAGTTGTGAAAGACAGCTTGTAATGCACGAAGGACTTGCTTTTGCAGGAAGCCACGGCGGAAGTAAATTTACAGGAAAATCTCCTGACGAAAGAACGGAAGAAGAACTTCAGTCTGATTTTAAAATCATTACGGATGAAGGTGTGCAGGAATGGGACAATCTTATTGTTGTAATGCACAATCCGCCAAAAAATACTGAATGTGATAAAATTCCCGGTGACATTCATGTTGGAAGTGAAACATCCACAAAGTTTATAGAAGAATATAAACCCCTTGCTGTTGTCACAGGCCACATCCACGAAAGTGCTGCCATCTGTAAAATCGGCAATACAACAGTCATAAACCCGGGTGCAGTGCTTGAAGGCAAATATGCCTGGCTTACAGTAAGCAAAAAAGACGGCAAGTGGAACGTTGATGCTGCTGAACTGAAAAGTTTATAAAATAAAATCAATGCCGCAGATCAAACACTTCTGCGGTATTTTTTTCCAAAGAACTTTGAAAATTTATGATGAAAGTTTTCCTTGCATGAACGGGAAACAGAAATGCGTTCATTGCCTTCCATAATTACTTCAGTGCCTGATATGCTTATAATCTTTTTGATATTCACCAGATAGCTTGAATGAGGAACTGCAAAACCTTCGTCCTTAAGTTCTTCTTCCAAAACAGAAAGTTTTTCCCTGGAAATTATTTTTTCGTTTTCTGCCTTTATGGAAGAATTTTCAGAAAGGACTATTCGGCAGCCGTGCTTTGCCTTTTCTATATAAAGAATATCATCCAGCGGAATTACAAAAGCCCTGCCATCTGAAACAACTTCCAGGGTTTTCTGTTCCTTACGGCGTTTCATTTCCATTAAAAGATCATCAATGGTAGAAACTATTTTTTCCTTGCTTTCATTTTTCAAAATATATCTGTATGGTGACACTTCAAAATGTTCAACCTGCGGGCTGACAACTGCAGAACAAAAACATACAACTGCAGTCTGATTTTTCTTACGTAGTTCCCTTACAGTCTCAAAGCCGTTCATAAGATTCATCTGCATATCAATTAAAAGCAAATCTGTATTTTCCTTCATGTCTTCAAGAAAACTGATTCCGGAATTAAAGGTGTGGATGTTCATTGAACTCATGTCATACAGTTCACTTTTTTCAATTTCCATTTTAAGCTGAATTAAATCATTTTCAGTGTCATCACAGATTACAATTTCATACATAAACTATCCTCAACTTTTTTATATTTTTTTGGGAAGACATATACTTGAAATAAAAGTATTGCCTTCTGTTTCCATGTCAAAAAGACCGCCGTATTTTTCACAAAGCCTCTCAACATTAAAAAGCCCTAAACCGTGTTCACCCGGAACTTTTTTTGTAGAAACAAGTTTTCCGTTTTTTACATCAAGTGTCAGAAAGTGATTTTCTACCGTAAACATTATAAAGTTACCTTCCGTTTCAAAAAGCTTTATTACAACTGCAGAATCCACAGAGTCTTTATCAGGGGAATCTTTCCATTCCTTTTCTGCACAAACAGCGTTGTCAATTAAATTTCCAAACATGGCAATTAAATCAATATCTTCCATTGAGTCAAGTTCAACTTCCGGTTCAACCTGAAAATCTATCTTTACATTTTCTTTAGAGGCAATATTTTCTTTTTCGTTAAAAAGGGCATTCGTAATCCTGTTGCGGACATATTTTTTAGGAGTGTTTTTTTGAAGTTCAATATTCATTACTTTTAAAAGCCTTGCAATTTCCTCTGTCTTACCTTCTGCACAAAGACCGCCGATTGCCGCAAGATAATGTTTTTCATCATGACGGATTATGGACTGCTTTTGTTCTATTTCTTCCAGACGATCATAATAGTTTTTTTCCATTTCGTATTTTTTCAGAATTCTTTCCAGCCTATGAAAGATAGGATTTTCACTGTTTAATGCAACGGCAATTGCAATTAATGAGACATTCACGCTCGTAATTAAAATTTCATGAAATACGAACTGAAGTAAGCTGAAAAAGAGCACAGTAAAAAAACAGGATTTAAGCGTCAGCCTTTTTATAGGTTCAGCCCTACGGATATACTCCCTTCCCATTACTGCAATTAAAAAAAAAGGAAGCGGAACCATAGAAAAAACAATAAAAACAGGAAGACCATAAGAGTAATTTGTTGTCTGCCCTTTTATTATTTTAATTTGCGGCAAAGTTGCCATTGTTAAAACAGCAAAAACCACTACAAGACAAATAAAGAAAATCTTTTCATAACGTGTCTTCGGCATTCTGTTTACAGAAGAACGAAAATAAAAATACATAAGCCACAGTTCTGCTTCAAGTAAAATATAAAAAATTCCATGAAGGATAATATTTGCCGTCATGGAAACTTTTTCCAAATTGTTTACAGACCATGCGGTAATTCCGTCAAAGACAACACATAATTCTGCAAGTGCAAAAAATAAGTTGTAAAAAACATTGCACTTAGCATTTTTGTCGGCTCCATTTAACAGAAGAAATCCTATATACAGCAAAAATACAAGACAGCCTATCTGAAGTCTTGCACAATAAAAGAAATTCAACATGCCAAAATTATAACATAGCATAATTTATTTTTAAAACTTGCCTTATATGAACTTATGATAAATATACTTCATTAAGGAAATTATGATTTATGCATTGCAAAATTGACACCATAAAAGGCAAATTTTACAAATTAAAAGGGAGTATTTTAAACTGAATTAAGGAATGAGTTTTGATTTTAATCGTTTAAAAAATAAAAGCCTGTCATTAAAGACAAGCTTTACTAAGTGAGACTGACACGATTCGAACGTGCGACCCTCACCTCCGCAGGGTGATGCTCTAATCCAGCTGAGCTACAATCTCATAACGAACAAGAAACGCTGCTAAAGCAAGTATCCTTGTTCTAGTAGCGGAGACGACAGGGGTCGAACCTGCCCACCGCTTGCGCAAGTGACGGATTAGCAATCCGTTGTATTACCGCTCTACCACGTCTCCAATCCTAAAAAACTTGCATTTTTTAGGTTACGGAGCGAGAGGGATTCGAACCCCCGGTGGGTCTCCCCACGCCTGTTTTCAAGACAGGTACTTTCGACCACTCAGACATCGCTCCAAGAAAGTAAGAGCATATTATACAATATTGACAGTTATGTCAAGTAAAATAATTAATAAATTCATGTTTTAGCAATTTTTTTATACTAATGTTAAAAAAAGCCACACAAATAGTGTGTTTTTTTTAACTCAAGTTTGCTGACCAACCTTGCCGTTTTTACGTATTCGCTTTCTCGAATTAAATTAGCTTCTCGGAAGCTGATATTTCCTGCGAGGCAAATTTTTAAGGAATGCTTTATTGAATCACCTTGACTTTCTCAATAGAATACTTTCACATGAAAAAAATTACTCTTTCATTTTTATATTTAATCTTTATGCCATCCATTTTTGCTTTCAGCATAAAACCGGAACAGCAGATTATTCAGTCAGATATAAATTATGCAGCCGAAAGGGGGGGGGTGAACGGGATGAATATATTTTTTCTTCAGAATATTTTGCAAACTGGAAGGAAATAGAAGCTTACACAGGTTTGCAGAATTATCATAGTATTTTTGATTTTACTATTGGGGCTGATTATTTTCCTTCCATTTTTAGGCATGACTTTACTGAAAAAACTCTTTCAGTTGGATTCGGCGGAATTTATCATTTTCAGAATCAGAGAAAAATTGCATACGAAAACGACCTGGTTTTTAATTCTTATTTTAAAATCCTTACCCAAAAAAAATTTTCATTTACTGCAATTTTAGGCTACGGCAGAAAATATGCAATTGTTCATGAATTGTCTTCCGATGCCTTAATAGACAATACGGTAATGATGGGAATTCTGCTGGATAAAAAATTCAGCAATGATTTTGAAATTCATTATTACTTAAGAAACTTTGATATGTACAGATTTTATCTTTTTGACTCCACCGTTCATGATTTTGGTTGTTCAGGTTTTGTTACAGATAAAATTAAAATCGGTGGAGACCTTGAACTTAAATATCCGGATCAATTTGGAACAGCACCATATTTAAATGGTTTGTGGCTGAAATTTTCCGCAGCGTATTATTTTTAAAAATCCAATCAGGTAAAAATCATGAAAAAAAATTTTCTTTTTATAGTGTCTATTCTTTCCATTATATTTTCATCCTGTAAATTCGGCATGTATGAATTTCTTTTCAATGAAGAATCCGTTGACTCCAGGGCAGATGAAATCCGCGAACTTACAGCGCAGGAAATTCCATCTTTTGAAGCAGATGAAGAACAATACACTTTTGTAATGATTACAGACGTTCATACAGGCTCAGATGATTTTTACAAAAATGATGATGATTTTTTAAAATGGTTTTCTTCTCTTTTTGAAAATTCAGATCAGACTAAGCATCCTAAATTTTTTATTTCTCTTGGTGACAATATGGACACAGGCAGGGAATATAAAGAATACAATGAATTTCTGGAAAAGATGAAATATATAGTAAAATCAAAAACAGGGCGTGAAGATTTTAAAGAATATTCAGTTCTTGGAAATCATGACTTATACTACAATGGCTGGGAAAATTTTAAAGATCATATTTTTCCTTATTGTTCTGCATATCATTTTTCAGACGGAACATTTTCCTACTATTTTTTAGACAGCGCAAACGGAACTCTCGGACAAAAACAGAGAAATGAAATTGAAGATAAATTCAGCATGGATTTAAAACCAAAAATAATCCTTACCCACTGCCCCTTTTATTTTCCTACAACAAATGCAAGCAACATGATTTTTAAAATGCAGGACACGGCAGAACGCAACTGGATTTTAACTTTATTTGCAAAAAACAATGTCCGGCAGATTTTCGCAGGCCATGTTCATGATCCTCATCATTACGGTTACGGAAAATTTTCAGAGAATGCTTTGGGGGCATTTAAGAAAAGTTACTGGTATCTTGTTACGGTAAATAAAAATCTGAATGCAGTCACTTTAATAGAAAATTAATTTTCCTTTTTCATCCTAAAATTCTAAAACCTTTTACCGATAATCTAAGGGCAGTAGTTTATTTAACTGGCACAAAGAGGTTTATATGAAATCAATTGGAATTAAACTTGCAGACGGAAGCTTCTATCCTTTACTTGAAGAAGGAAATCCTGAAAAGAGGACACTTGACCTTACAACTGTAATGGACAACCAGACCAAAGTTCAGGTTGAAGTTTACAGGACAGAGTCCGGTTCTTTAGAAGGAGCAGAATACATTGATACTCTTGAAATCACCAATCTTAAACCTCATGAAAACGGTGAACCTACACTGTGCCTTGCCATTGATGTTGATGAAAACAATGAACTTTCTGCAGAAATAAAAGACCCTGAAACCGGCAAAAAAAGCGAGATTCAGGTTACCTTGCAATCCAGGACACTTGCCGGACTTAAGGATAAAAAAGCAGAAGAAGATGATGATGTAACAATTTCTGACAACGATCTTGAAAAAGCAGGTCTTGATGATTTTGTAGAAAACAAAGATTATAATTCAAAAGAAATTCCATTACCGACAGAAGATTTTTCTTTTGAAGACGTAAACGTTCCTGCCAAAGGAAACGATGAACCTTTTGAATTTTCAGAACCAGAAAAAAACAATGCAGAAGAAAACTCAACTGATGAAACACAGACACCCGCAGAAGATACTTCCGCAGAAGATATTTTTGGAGAAGATGACATTGCTTTACCTGATTTTGGAACAGTAACAGAAAAAAAGGATGAAAACACCCTGAATCCAGAGGACGAAACAGAAGCAATAGGAAAAAATCCTTCACAAACTGAAACTTTAGCAGAAGAACAGGAAAATACAGATTCAGAAGATACAGTAACAGTAGAAGAACCTGATGTCACAGAAGCAATTGAAGAAGATTTTGAAATACCGGAAGAAACTTTTGCAACAGAAATTACACCTGTTGAAGAAGATACGTCAAACGCAGAAGATTCAGCCACTGTAGAAGAGAAACCTGCTGAAGAAACTTTTGTAAATGAACTTCCTGATTTTGATGATGAAATATTTGATGTCCCTGTTACAGAAGAAACTGATGCAACAGATGAATCAGCAGATGATCTTGATTTACCTGATTTTGATAATCTTGAAGCAACATCTTTTGATTCAGGAAATTCTGATAAAAAAGAAAATTCAAATGACGTAAATACAGAAGATTCTTCTATATTTGAACTTCCAGATTTTGATAAAGATGAAACTTCATCATCAGAAACGGACAATTCTTTAGATTTACCGGACTTAGATGATGATGAAAATCTTTCATCTGAAAATAACGCTTTTCTGAACCTGCCTGACTTTGACAGTAACGAATCATTGACAGATAATAATGAAGATTTTACACTTCCCCCTGATTTTGATAACATAGATAAAGGAGACAATAATTTGAATTCAGAAGATCAGCCAAAGAATCCAACATTTGCACCAAGCAATAGTATGTTCAGCAACCTTTACGACAAGGAAACCCTAGAAGGAACTTCCGGTGCTTATGACTATAAAGATGAAAAAGAAAAGACAGGAAACTCTAAAGTTCCTATGATTATATGCATTATCTGTGCAGTCATCTGTATTCTTGCAGCATTGCTTACTCTTTTTGTAATTCCTTCAAAATTAAATATTTTCTCTAAATCTTCAAAAGCAGATGAAGTTACAGCAGAAGCCGTTGAAAAAGAACCGGAAGACATTCAGCCTGCAGAAACGGAAGAACCAGCAGAAGAAGTTGCACCTGCAAAAGAAGATGCAATCGTTATTGCAGAAACTCCTGCTGCAGTTGTTCCGGCAGAACCAGAACCATTACCTGAACCAATTCTTGATATCCGTTACAAGATTGTCTGGGGCGATACACTCTGGGATATTTCTACAGCCTATTATAAGACTCCATGGAAATATAAGAAAATTGCAAAATATAATAAAATAAGAAATCCTGACCATATTATTTCAGGAACCTACATTCTTATTCCTGCTGAATAAACAATGAAGCTGAAGCACACAGCCATAACGATTCTTTGTTTTCTTCTTGCTTTCTCTGGTTCTGGCTGTGCGCAGGATGGCAGTCTGCAAAAAAAATATGGGGCAGATTCTTCCTACTTTATTGCACTGACTTTACTCCGCAACAATGAAACAAATCATGCCATAAGACATTTAAAGACAGTTGCAAAAAAAGGAAGCCCCCTTATATCAAAAAAAGCCATGGAAAAGCTTGCAGAGACAGGGACAGTTTCTGAAAGGCTTTCCGCATGTCACAATCTTTATAAAGCCTATTCTACAGAAGAAAGCCTTCTCTTATATATAAAAGAACTTTTTAAGCAAAAAAAATTTTATTCCATAATTGATAAAACTGATAATTTAGATTTAACGGAAAGCAGCAATGAATTAATTTACTATCGTCTTCTTTCCATGCTAAAAAAAAATGATTCACGATTAAAAAAAGAAACTGACATCTGGCTGAGAGAACAAGTATATTCTTCATGGCATAAAAAACTATATCTGGAGTTAAAAAAAACAAATCCAGGATATACAGATTCACTTGCTGAATTCCGTTACTTTGCCTACAACAAGGATTATCCATCCGCAGCGTCAAAAATAAATTCTGTTCTTGAAGTAAAAACAAACAGGAAACCCTTTATTTTAAGTGAAACTGGGAAATCACTTTTATACGGAACAAAAGATTTCTATTCAGCAGCTGCATTTATGGATTCACTTAGCAATTCAGTTCCTGATGACAGCAAATTCTACTGCAGCTTTTATGCAGGACGACTTTATGAAAAAGCAGGAAACAAAAATGCTGCTAATCAGAAATTCATTTCTGCAATGCAAAATGCAAAAACAGATACACTGCACGACAATTCCTTGTGGTATATTTTTGACTGCAGCTTAAGTTCATCTGCTGAAGAAACTTACAATACTTTAGTTCAATATATAGACCAGATTATAGACAAAGATTATTTTAATGACTTTTTTGACACTCTGTCTGTCAGATTGATTTCAACGCAGAAGTGGGAACTTTATAAAAAAGTCGCAGATTTGATTTTAAATAAGGCAAGCGAAGAAACCTGTTCAAAGTTTTCGTATATTACAGGACGTCTAATTGAATCAGGATATATAAAAAACGTTAAGGCTATAGAAGCCGGCAAGTATTTTAATCTTGCACTTAATTCCGGCACAGACCTTTACTATAAAATTCTTTCTATGGAAAGACTTTCCTTTAATGAAAATGAAATTGCAAAGGAACTTTGTTCTATCGGCAACAGAAAAAGAATAGAAGTGGATAAAGCAAAAGAAAACCTTCTTTACGGTTATGCGGATTTCGGTCTTGCAGAATTTATTTATGATGAATACCAGAATTCAAAGAAAAATATAAGCACAGAATGTGCAAAAAAGATTGCACGTTTTCTATGGCAATGCGGAAATACAGACGAAAGTTTTTTAGTTCAGAGCATTCGCATTGCTTCTCAAAGAGTCTTTATTTCAGAACATAATCCTGATAAAGAACTATTAACGCTGGCCTTTCCACAAAATTTCAGCATGGAAGTTTCTGAAGCTGCAGAAAAGTTTTCTCAGGATGAATGGATTTTATACGCATTAATCAGAAGCGAAAGTTTTTTCAATTCTAAAGTTTCAAGCCATGCAGGTGCTCTTGGACTTACACAGCTTATGGACTCTACAGCAAAAGATGTTGCACGGAAATTGAAATTTACTGAGTATGATTTAACAGATGCAGAAACCAATATTTTATTCGGTTCATTTTATTTTGAAGAACTTACTCGCCGCCTTGATGATTCAATTATCCTTGCTGCATTTTCTTATAATGGTGGAATTTCGAGAGTCCGCTCATGGATAAAAAGTGCATCGATTCAATTTGGAGCAAAAAAAGTTCCTAACGATTTATTTCTTGAAGCACTTCCATATTCTGAAACCCGTGAATACGGAAGAAAAATTCTTTCTGCCGCTGCCATGTATGGTTGGCTTTACTATGATTTAAATCCTGTAAAGGTTGCAGAAGAAATTCTAAAATAAACATCAAGCAGATTTTCATTCTTAAGTCAATTACCTAAAAAAATTGAAACAATCACTTCATATCAATATACTATCTGTAATATTTAAAATCCCCCTAGGAGTTTTTTATGGACGATCCATTTGCACAAGTGCTTCCCCAGATGATGCACTTTGCCCATCTTTCTGGAACTCAATTTGTTCTTCTTCTTGGTATTATTATGTTTTTTGGTGCCATTGGCGGAAGACTTTTTCAAAAATTACATATCCCTCAAGTTGTAGGTTATATCGTAATTGGAATAATTATCGGTGCTTCAGGGCTTCAGGTTTTACGGCCGGAAACAATCATTGCTTTAAATCCAGTAAACACCATTGCACTTTCTTTAATCGGTTTTTTAATTGGTGCAGAACTTAAAATAGATGTAATAAAAAAATATGGTAAACAATTTATAGGAATCTTAATCGGAGAATCCATTGTCCCTTTTTTTGTTGTAAGTGCACTTATTACATTAATTGTCTTTGCATTTATGAAAGACATAAAAATT
Source organism: Spirochaetia bacterium (assembly GCA_022768865.1). Classification (GTDB taxonomy): domain Bacteria; phylum Spirochaetota; class Spirochaetia; order Treponematales; family Treponemataceae; genus Treponema_D. Next base: position 43,053 of record JALELH010000066.1, on the reverse strand, counting down.
GCACTTTCCTTCGGTCTGCTTCTTGGTGCCATTTGTTCTGCAACTGCTCCTGCCGCCACAACTGATGTTTTAAAAGAATACAGAACACGGGGACCATTGACTACAACAATTCTTGGAATAGTTGCCATGGATGATGCCGTTGCATTGATTCTCTATGCCATTGCATCAACATTAGTCGCTCCACTACTTGGCGGACATTCCGTTTCTTTAGGAATACAGCTTTTAAATATTGCAAAGGATATTTTTGGTTCTATTATTGTAGGCGGAATTTTTGGTGCGCTTGTTGCTTTTGTTGTAAAAAACTTAATGCAGGATGCTGGAAGGGTTCTATCATTTGGGCTTGGAGGACTTTTTCTTTGCACAGGAGTCTGTAATCAGTTTGGCTTAGATAATATTCTTGCCGCCATGGCCCTTGGATTTTTTATGGTAAACTTTGCACCGGGAAAAACAAGACCAATTTTCCTGCTGGTGGAAAAATTTACACCTCCTATTTATGTACTTTTCTTTGTTTTAGTTGGTGCAAAATTAAACATCTGGGTTGTAACTCCTGTTCTTGGGGTGCTTGCCTTAGTTTATGTTTCAGGCAGAACACTGGGAAAATCCATTGGTGCCCGCATTGGTGCAAGAATTACAAAAGCTCCGGATTCTGTCCGCAAATATCTTCCATGGTGTCTCTTAAGCCAGGCAGGTGTTGCCATTGGTTTAAGCATTGCCGCAAGCAATGATTTTGCAGATTCAATCGGACCGCAGATTATTTTAATCATAACGGCAACAACTTTTATAGTTCAGCTCTTGGGACCTGTATGCGTAAAGCACGGAGTTACAAAAGCAGGCGAAGTTGGCCTTGCAGTTACAGAAGAAGATATTTTAAAGACTACGAAAGTTAAGGATGTAACCTGGGGAATAGAATCTCTTTGCTCACTTGAAAGTCCTGCAATAGTCAAGGAAGTTGAAACCCTTGATGAAGTCTTAAAGAATTTTGAGACTCATCATAATGAATCATTCAGCGTAATTACAAGCGACACAAAAAAACTTATAGGAATTATTACACTTGAGCATTTAAAGGAAACACTCAAAATTGGGGAAATGGCAAATTCTCTTCTTGCAGTTGATATTATGGAACGACCTTTATGTACATGTTCGCCGGACGATTCACTTCCTGAAGTTTATAAAAAATTCATGGAAAACGACATCAACACCATGCCGATTGTAGATAAAGAAAATCATTCTTACGGCGTGATGGAAAAATTTGCAGTTGATCATTTCCTTCATAATAAAATCCTTGAATTAAGTCATAAACTCGAAAACATGGGCTGAAAATTATTAAGTGACTTTAATTGAATTTTTAATTCTTTTAGAGTAACTTTATAAGGTCAAATTATCTGGAGAAAAATATGGCAAACGAAAAACTTATTGAAAAGGTAAAGGAAACCCTTGAAGCTTTCAGGCCTCAGCTAAATGCTGACGGCGGTGATATGGAATTTATCAATATTGATGATGAAAATAAAGTTCATTTAAAACTTACAGGTGCATGCGGTTCATGTCCAATGGCAACTATGACATTGAAAATGGGTATTGAACGCTATCTTAAAGAAGTATGTCCTGAAATCAATGAAGTAATTCAGGATGACGGCACAAGCGAATAATTATATACCGGTGCTTTACAGGAGTAATTAATGACAGTAGAAAATGACAAATACGTTTCAATCAACTATACACTAAAGGATGATGAAGGCAAAGTAATTGATTCATCAGAAGGGAAGGAAGCCTTAGGCTACATTCAGGGACGCGGAATGCTTCTTCCAAAACTTGAAGAACAGATTGCCGGCAAAAATCCTGGTGATAAATTTTCAACTGTTCTTGAAGCAAAAGATGGTTACGGTGAATACCACGAAGAACTCGTAACTGACGTTGACCGCTCAAACTTTGAAACGGATATGGCAATTGAACCAGGCATGATGTTCCAGGCAATGACAGCTGCAGGTCCGCAGATTGTTCGCGTAACAAAAGTTACAGATGACAAGATTACAGTAAACGGAAACCATGAACTTGCCGGAGTCCGCCTTCACTTCGACGTTGAAATCGTAGAAGTACGCGATGCAACAGAAGAAGAACTTGCACCACAAGGCTGCGGTGGCGGTTGCGGAGGATGTGGCGGTGGCTGTGGTGGCAGCTGCGGCGATGATTGTGGCGGTTGCGGAAGCGGCGGCTGTGGTAGCTGCGGAAACTAAGATTACGACTTTATGCAGGCAATGATTTTGTCTGCATTGGCACTTTTCGAATAATCAGACACATCAATGGAAAAATCCGTAATCTGCTTATATAGTTTATGTCGTTCAGCAAAAAAATCATGAAAAATATTCCCTGCATCCTTTATGGTGCGGGGATTTTTTTTAGCAATGTATGCAGGCATATTTGATAAAGTTCCGTCTGGAGCAATCTTAATTTCACGCAATACACGGTTAGTTGCTATCTGCTCTTCTACTTCAAGAAAAAACAGAGTTCCAAAAGATTTTAGGATTTCTACAGCCTGGATGTTATTGCAGATTCCTCCGCCAGTTGCTATTACAGCATTTTGCTTTTTTTCCAGCACTTCATTTTTTACAAACTCACATGCTTCTTTTTCAGCTTCAATAAATTCTGCCTGTCCCTGTTCTGTGTAAATTTCTCTTGGTGTTTTTCCTGTAATCTTCGTAATTACATCATCAGTATCAAAAAAAGGGAGTCCAAGTTTCTGACTTATGATTTTTCCCTGAGTAGATTTTCCGCAATGTTTTATTCCCATAAGAACAATAGATTTCATTTTTTAACCTTTATAAATTAAAAATATTGCCGGCATTTTTTGAATAGGCGGCTCTCCTGTTTTTTTCCACTGTTCAACAGATAAAGTTTTTATAAATTCATCTTTAGTAGTCATGCCTGCTGCAATACATACACGTGTTTCTTTTCTTAAACTTTTTGTAATTGTTTCAAGCATTTTTAGATTACGGTAAGGTGCTTCTATAAAAAGCTGGGTCTGATCTTCCTTATATGCCCGGTTTTCCAATTGATGAAGTTTTGCAACACGTTCATTGGGTTTAACAGGCAGGTAACCATTAAAAGAAAAACTCTGACCATTAAATCCGCTTACCATTACAGCCATAATCATGGATGAAGGTCCTGCAAGGGGAACTACGCAGAGATTTTTTTTCTGAGCCATTTCCACGGCAGCAGCACCAGGATCAGCAACAGCAGGACAACCGGCATCAGAAATAATTCCCATAGGAAGCTTTTGTTTTTCCAGAGGTTCCAGGATTTTACCGATTGTTTTTAAATCAGTATGTTCATTAAGTTCAGTAAAAAAAAGAGAATCAACATCAATTTCTGAATCTGCAAGTTTAATAAAACGGATTGCTTCACGCCGGCTTTCAACAATAAAATGTTTTATACCACGCAGAACTTCTCTATTGTAATCTGGCAGAACCTTTTCATAAGTTGTTTCACCAAGAGTATTTGGAATCAGATATAGTGCAGGTTTTAGTTCGCTCATAAATAATTTCTACTGTCCTTTAAAAATCCTTGAAAATATAGAAACAAAACTTGCACCACCTGCAAAAGTTCCTATGCTGCTTCCAATTGAAGACAAAAAGAAAATCAAAAGAATCCTGAGAACTCTGTTTCTGTAAAAACCCCTTATGGAAGAAGAATCATTCTGTAAATTTTCTATATCTTTTACTGTTGGTTTTTTAACGAAGGACTGAACAGCACCAGCAACAAATCCAATACCAATAAAAGGACACAAGGACGTTAAAGGTGCACCAAGAATTGAAACCAGCACAGTTATAATATGGGCACCGCCAATAATTGCGCCAATTCCAGCAAGAATTCCATTCCATAAAACCCACTTGCTTAAAAGTTCAGCACCCTTTTCTTTTCCGCCAATTACAAAACCCGCTGCAATAAGTGCAACAATTAAAGCCGGAATAGTCCAAGAAAGAATTTTTGCTTTTTTACTTTTTGCAGGAACTTCCTCTATATCCGAAACATCAGAACTGATTTCATCTTCGGCAATTTTTTCAAGATAGCTTTTTACCCCATGCATGTGACCTACACCAATGACTGCAAGAATTTTCTTTCCTTTACATTCCCATATTTTTGAAGCGATATATCTGTCACGCTCATCGATGAAAATTTTTTTAGTAACAGGAAGAACGGATGAAATTTCAGAAAACATTTTATCCATTTCATTTTCCTGCTTTAAGTTTTCTATTTCTTCATTAGACATGACTTCATCAGAAAATGCCGAAGTGCATAAAAAAGAAAGAAGCCTTAAACGTTCAGCCGCAGGTGTCTTTGCCCAGGCACGCCTCATGGTCACGGAAAGAGACCTGTCTGCAAGAACATGTTCAATGCCTTTTTCTTTTGCAATTCTAAGGGCATCCGCCATTTCTTCCCCAGGCTTTACAGAAGATTTACTTCCCATTTTTTTCTGATAATTAGAAAGCACCACATTTGAAAGAAGAAGAAAACCCTGTTTTTCATGCAGGACTTTAACAATGTCCATATCTTTCCAGCTTTCAGGATCTACTATGCTTTCATAACGAGTTTCATCAAGTTCAACTGCAATTACATCTGGAGCCTGTTCTTCTATTACCTGTTCAACTTCTTTAATGCTTGCTTCTGAAACATGAGCAGTTCCAAGGAGAATGAATTCTTTTCCATTCACTTCAATTTTTTCCTGCGTCTGACAATTCATCTTAAATCCTTAGTTTCCTGTTTTTTTGTCATTTACACGCCATTCTGCAAGTCGGTATTCAAAGAACATAGGTGTATTCATGGAAACTACTTTTGCATAATATTCTTTTGCGCCTTCTTCTGCACCAAACATATCATAGAACAAACCAAGATAGTAATACATTTTTCCCTGCTGATTTCTATTGGTCATATTTCCAATCCTTTGCCTCAAAGGTTTTTCTCCTGCCCTGTCATGAAAAACACGAAGCATTGAATATTCAATTGAATTTCTATCCATTTTACGCAAAACCTGATTACTGAAATTCTTGGCTTCAACATTATTTTTTTCCATATAATAACAATAAGTAATCATTAAAGGATAAGAAACATTTGTCTTATTTTTTTCAAAGCATTTCATAAAAGCTTCTCTTGCTGTTTGCCAGTTTTTTTGGTGCAGGCCAAGAATTCCAATACTTTCATAGGCATAGTAATATTGAGGATTAAGCTTTATTACCATTAAGTAATCATTAATTGCTTCATCAAATCTTTCAAGCTCATCATAAAGCCCTGCACGATATGCGTAGGCAAGGAAATATTCAGGCTCTATGCTGATTGCTTTAGTCCAGGCTTCAATGGAATTTTCAAAATGGCCAAGGTATCTTTCATACATTCCGTAATCCATGTTGCATTCATAATTATCCGGAGCAAGTTCCAGTGCCTTTTTCGCATTGTCTGATGCAACTTTGTATTCGTCATTGGCAAAAGCCAGTTTTCCAAGATAAAGATATCCTTCAATATTATAGGGATTGACTTCAATTAATTTATTGAATACTTCTTTTGCTTCATCGTCACGTTCAAGATAATATTCACACTGACCTTTTCCAAGAAGTGCATCTTCATTTTTTGAATCCCGGGCAAGGGCCTTGATATAATAATTTTTTGCCTGCTTATAGTTTTTTTTAAGAAGCTGGTCTGTTCCAAGTTCCACATTGGCAACAGGACTGTAAGGATCTTTTGCAAGAAGCTCCTTCATTTTCTGTGTTTTTTCTAAACTATTACCACGCATTTTTGCAATAGCTGCCGCAAGACCAATTACATCCTGATTTTCAGGTTCTATTGCTGAAAGTTCATTGCAAAGATATTCAGCTTCATCAAGTTTGTTTCCGCTTACAAAAATTGCAGCTTTTAAAAACTTCAGGTCAAAATCATCTTTAAGTTTTGCAGGAATTTTTTCATCAAAAAAAACAAGGGCAGCATCAGGTCCATCTGACTCAAGGGTTCGCTGAAGATCAGACACAAAATCAACTTTGCCATATTCTTTTTTTGCTTTTTTCTCAGGTTTTTCCGGCTGTTCTTTTTCTACTGAAACCTGATTTTCTGTCACGTCATTTTTTGCAACATCAGAAGAAGGCGTTGAACCGCAGGAAGAAAATCCAATGCTTAAAATTACAGAAACAACACAAACAAGAATGAAAGCAAATGTAAGCTCCACATAAGTTCCGTTTGACGATTTTTTCATAATACACCACTTATATTGAATTTTAAGTCTATAAAATATAAACTTTTCGAATATGTACAAACATCCGTTAAGAAAGTTTTTAGGACTGACAGTCCTCTATATCATAATTATTGTCGGCATTTTCGTAGTTCAATTTAAGAGTGAATCTGTTATTTCAAAATCTTTTGGAGAACTGAGCTACTCAGTTTCCCAGACAAAAACAGAAACTGATGAAATAAAGCTTAAAAACCGTTTTTCTGTTTCTTTTAAAGGAATTACATTTAACGTTGACGAAAAAAATCCCGTAAAGGCAGTCGACAGAAATGGAAATCAGATAGGACTTATTCTTGACTCATATTCCGATAACTCTGCAAATTCAGTCAGCTTTGTTTTCAAGGAGGGCTCAACAATTGAATTCCGCGGAGAAACTAAAGAAGACGGATTTACAGACTTTACAGTTACCACACATATTTCTGCAGGTTACAAAGAAATTTATGTTCCATTTAAAATTTCCCATCAGTATACTTCAGAAAAAGTTCAGGGAAAATCTTCTTTCCTTTTGACTTCAAAAACCGGCGAATTTATTTTTACTGCACCGGATTTTGAGAATGAAAGACTTGTGCTGAAAAACAAAGAATCCATTGCAAGGTTTGCCACTTACGAAGCAAGCAAGCAGTTTGAATTTGACCAAGCCGACGGATTTGAAGGTGCCACTGAAACTGCAGTTGCAACACTTTACGAAAAACTCAGGGCCAGCCTTGTTTCTAAAGTTCAGGCCATGCTTACATCCGCAAAAGCTGATTCCCTTTCAGAAAATGAAATTGCATATTATGTAGCTGAACTTTCATCTCTGGGAAAATACAACCAGGCAATTGATTCCGTTCCTGATTCATTTAAAAAAGGAAACAAGCGTTCTTATATTACGGCACCTTTCTTCGATAATCTTTCGGTAATGTACAGAAGCCTTGCCATTCAGAATGAAAAATACAAGTCACTTGTTGAGTCTAAATCCCTTGATGTATTTAATGTTGAAGGAATTTCTGATTATATTTTGCGCGAAAAGAATACTCAGAAAATAAAAGAACTGCTTGCTGTTCCACGTTCTGATTCAAATCTCTCTGTTTATCAGGCAAGCGGAGTTTTAAATGTCTATTTAAAACTCTATGTCAGGGATGAAAATCTGGCATCAATTCTTGAACCGGTTCTGAAAAACTGCATTGAAAAAATCAGAAAAAGCTGCAAACTTGAAAACGGACTTCTTACATTCCGTGAAGAAGATGAATCAGCACTTGCTATTGAGCAGTCAGTTGCTGTTGGAAATGCCCTTGTTATGTATGGTAAACTTAAAAATGACGAACCTTGCATAAAAGCCGGCTGCCTTGCAATTTATTCAGCATTGAATAAACAGGAAGTTGAACTAAGGACTTTAGCTGAACTATATCCTATAATGGCATCTGAAAATCATTTTATACCACACACAGAAATACTTGGCTATTATGGTGACACGTGTGCATGGGTCTGGACCTGTGCAAAATCCGTTGTATACGCTCATAAACCTGCATCAACAGCAAATATCTTTATTGACTTCCCGCTGAATCTTACTCATTATATGATATTCAGTGGCATTCCAAGCTTTAATGGGAAAATTGAAATCCAGGGACAAATGTTCAGAACCGATCCGCGTTTTGAAACATATAATTCATCAGGCTATGTTTACCAGCAGAACAGCAGATCCCTTCTTATCAAAAGCCGTCATAAATCTAAAATTGAACTTATACGCCTTTTCTTTGACGGTGAACGTAATTTTGAAACTACGGCTACTAAAATTCCGGAACTTCCAAAACCACCAAAAGTTGAACAAAAACCGGAAACTGTTCCTGTTGAAGATACTGCAACAGGAGAATCCGCTTCATCAATAAACACGACAAGTGCAGAGACACCAGATACTTTGACAAATTCCACTGCAAATACTTTTGCTGAATAGCTGTATACCGGCATATTTTTTATTTTGCCGGTTAAAACACTATTTTTCTAAGTAATGTCAAGCAAAAAAGTGCAAATTCAGAGAAAAAAAATCAAAATTTCGCAATTTTTTTTATAAAAAATAAACATTTTGCTTTTTTTTATGCTATAATATTAGAACCGTTAATTGTTGATGGATAGGAGTAATTGTGAATAAGCGTGACTTTCCAAAAATTCATTTTTACGATCAGGATTTCGTAGATATATATGATAAAACATGGAACTGGCTTTCTGAATATTGGATAAACCCGGAAACAGACGAAAAAGATTCTGAAGGATATTTTGTTTATCCTGTAGATGATAAATATGTTCTGGACCAGACAGAATCCATATTCTCTTCATTTTTTCTTGTTTACTCCAACCGCAATTACCCGGCAAGCAAAAACATCGATTACTTTTATGAACGTCAGGAAGAAAATGGCGCAATCAGATGGAAGTATGACATTAAGACAAATAAGCCGATAATAGACAAAAAAAATCCTGAGGGTGTTGGCCTTCCTTTGTTTGCATGGGCAGAATTTAATCTTTACCACAAAAGTGCAAATAAGCGCCGCATCAAAGAAATAATGCCAGTCCTTCAGAAGTATATGAACTGGCTGGATGAAAATTTCAAGCAGCCAAACGGACTTTACGCAGCACCACACGAAGCATCTACAATGTTCAATTCTCCGCGCAAAGGTTGCTATTATCCTGTAGACTTTAACTGCTGTGTTGCAATTAACGTAGCACACATGTCTGCCCTTGGCGATATTCTTAACGACAAGGACCTGAGTTTTCAGTATAAAAAACAGTATTTCAGCCTTAAGACAAGAATTAACGGTTTAATGTGGGATAGTGAAACTGGATTCTACCACGACCTTGATAAAAATGAACAGAGACTTCCGCAGAAAACTATTGCCGGATTCTGGCCGTTGCTAGCTGAGCTTCCAAATGCAGACAGGGCAGACACGCTTATTGCTCACCTTACAAATCCTAAAACATTCGGAACAGACAATCCGTTCCCGACGTTAAGTGCAGATAGTCCTGACTTTAAAGAAAACGGAGAAGGATTTAAAGGTTCAGTTCTTGCACCTTTTAACTTCATGGTAATTAAGGGTCTTGAAAAATATCAGCGCTATGCTTTTGCCAGGGAATGTGCAATCCGCCATTTGTATTACATTCTTGAAGGCTTAAGTCCTGCCAGCACAAAGCAGAAAGGCGATTTATATGAAGCATACAAGCCAAATGAATATGGTCCTGCTTCATGCCGCAGCGAAAAAGAATTTCCAAGAAAAAAATTCCTTCATTTTACAGGACTTTCTACAGTTGCCCTTATGATAGAAAATGTTATAGGTTTAAATATCAGCCTTCCGCGCAAAACCGTTGACTGGATTATTCCTAACCTTGAAATTATGGGAATTGAAAAGCTTTCTCTAAAGCGTAATCTTATTACAATTTTAAGTAACAAGAGCAAACGCGGATGGGAAATTCAAATGGAAAGCGAAAAGCTTTATTATTTTACAATCAACATCCTGGATCAGAAGAAAAAAACACTTCCAATCCCAAGCGGGAAATGTTCAATGCTTATAGACAAGCTTTAATTATTGCTGCTTATCCCCGTAGTTTAGCTGCGGGGATTTTTTTATGTCTTTCAAAATAAAAGCAAGTTCAAGAAAACCAAATAAGATGCCGATCTTATAGTAATAAAGACATTAGGAAACCTTATGAAGCTTAATAAAAAAACAATCATCATTATCAGCATTTTTTGCCTGCTTGCTGCAGGTATTATTTTCACTGCAATTTTAATTCATAAATCTAAAACAATTAAGTTTGCTTTCTACAGAGTGCCGGAAGATCAGGGGAAAATTATTAGAACGTTAGTCGAAGAAAACTTCAAAAAAGAAGATAAGCCATATAAATTTATTGAATTTAATGATGAAATTAATTTAATTTCTCAGGCAAGAAAAGCGGACATTCTTTTTACGTCAATGGGACTAGCCGCAGACAAAGCAGTTGAAAGTATTCCAGAAAAAAATAAGCCTGAGGTTCTTTTTAATCTTTCCATGCTTGAAGGAACTTCCATATCTGTTGCAAATTTTACAATGGAAACAAAAAGCTCAAGTAAAGAAAAGATTTCACAGATTCCATTATTTTTCGATGGATACGAGATGCTTATTTCAATTCCATCTTTAGTTGAAACTAAAACATCTTTGATAAATTCATGGAACAACATAGAAAATTTTGCGTCAAAGTGTAAAAGTGCAGTTTCTCCAATTTCTTTTGCCGGCGGGAATTCTGATACACTTCTTGCCGTAACTGGCATTATTGTAGAATCTTTTGACGGTAAAGAAAAATATAATTCAATTATAGAAAAAATAAAAAGTCACAGTGGTTCACAGCAAGAACTTTTTGAAAAACTGATTTCCGAAGATGAATCTTTCCATGATGCTCTGAAGAGAATTGCAGGCTGGAAGAACAAGGAACTTTTAAAAAAAGATTTTCTAAAAATGAACAGCAAAGATTTCCTTGACGTTGTACGGCAATATAAAACCGGAATAATTTTTATGCCACTTTCTGAACATAGAAAACTTTCCAATGACATAGCAAAGACACTTACATCTTTGCCAATTTTTACCAATGAAACAAATTTTTACTATCCTTCCATGAGGCCTTTAAACACCAGGTCTGCCATAATAGATTCTGTTTCAATGATTTCCATGTCTTCTAAAAAGAATGCAAAAGATTCTGTGAATTTTCTTTTAAAGGAAGAAGCTCAGGAAACCCTTGCCTTTAAAACAGGACTTGCACCATTTCTTGCCAACTGCAAAATTCCGGATATGCAAAGCGACGATTTAAGATTCTGGATTGCGGCCACTTCAACCCCATCAGTTTCTTTAGGACATGCTGCCTTTGACAACGACAGCAAAAAAGAAGAATTTGCAGCAGAAATAAGAAACTGGATTGAAAAGAATTAAGAAAATAATTAAAGCGCAATTGTTTTTTGCGGTATTTCATGTTCCGAAAGTTACATGGCTTTTAAGCTTTAAAGAGCTAATCCCATCTTGACCTTTACTCGAATTGCGAATGCAATTCGTGCGCCGAAAGTTACATGACTTTAAAGTTTTAAAGAGCTAATCTTTCGGCGGTTTTCCCCCGTTGACCAACTTAATCAATTATACTTTAATTTAACTCATGATAGTTGAAAAAAAAGAAATAATTGAACTTCAGAAATATATTGAACAAAAAATCAATGAAATGAATCTTTCACCAAAACCTGATTCTGCAAAAATCTTTGACCTTAACATGCTGGATTCAAATATTTCTCTTTTCCTGCTGGGATCAGAATTTCATGACGGACCATTGGAGCTTACCGTAAAAGACAAACTTATAATTGATGCACTCCGCAATTTCAGAAATGAATCCGTTAAGGAAATGGACATTACTGATATTGCAAACGATATTGCCCTTGCTGCAGCAGAAATCCTTGATCTAATCAATATGCTTGAAGACCGTGTTTCTTCTATTCCTGAAAAGATTTTTACAGACAACGTGAAACAAAGAATTGATTCAGCCTATGAATCAATACGCCAGCTTACAGAACTCAAAAAAAATCAGAAGAAAATCATAAAGGAATGGCAGACAAAAGAAATTCCACTGCCCTTAACAAACGCAGGAAAAATCCTTGGAAAAGTAAAATCAGAAAAAAAAGCCGCTGCCGCAAGAGAAAATGGCAAAAAAGGCGGCAGGCCCAGAAAAAATGCTTCTGTTGAAAAAGGTACAAAAGCAAAGGCATCATCAAAAGCAATTACAACTGCAGTAAAAACTTCTGATAAAAAGACTGATAAAAAAACAGCCGTAAAAACTTCGACAAGAAGTGCTGGTTCAGCAAAGAAGACTTCTAAAAAATAAACGGCATTCATCAGAATCAGTTCTAAATAAAAAAGGCTTATTCAGCTTTGAAGTTAAGCTTCTGCTGAACAAGCCCTTTTTATTTACAAGATAAGCTGAATTAGTTTGCCTTGCCTACAAGACACATCCATTCTGCTTCTGCACAAAGCGTATCACCTACAAAAGCCTTTCCGGACTGTTTAATCATCTTTGGGCTTACACGCAGGTTTTTAATTTCCATGCGCACTTTATCTCCAGGACGAACCTGATTTCTGAACTTAACTTTATCCAGAGTTGCAAAGAAGAACAAAGCACCATCTTCAAATTTTTTCTGATAGCTTAATGCTGCCCCTCCTGCCTGTGCCATTGATTCGCAAAGGATAACACCAGGAACAACAGGATATTCAGGAAAGTGACCTTTAAAGAAAAATTCCTTTTCTGTAAAAGTATGTTCGCTAACGCTACCTTCTTCATCGCAGCTGATGATTTCATCTACAAAAAGGAAAGGATCGCGGTGCGGCAAAAGTGATTTAATGTCTTTTGTAACGCTCATTAGTTAACCTTCTTGAAAATTACAATACCGTTGTGTCCGCCAAAACCAAAGTTTCCGCTCATTGCAACATTAACATCCATATTGATGCCCTTGTTTGGTGTGTAGTTAAGGTCACATCCGCCTTCTACATCAGGATTGTCAAGATTGATAGTTGCAGGAATATAGCTGTCAGTAATTGCCTTAACACACATAAGGGCTTCAAGAGAACCTGCATTTCCAAGACAGTGACCTGTCATAGACTTTGTAGAAGAAATATGAAGATCCTTTGCAGCATCGCCAAAAGCAATGTGAAGCATTTTTGTTTCGCCGGAATCATTAAGCTTTGTTGAAGTTCCGTGTGCGTTGTAGTATGTAACATCCTTTGGTTCAACACCGGCATCCTTCATAGCCATTGTCATAGCCTTTGCACCGCAGATTCCGTCCGGGTTTGGAGCTGTAAGATGATAACCGTCAGAAGAAGAACCGTAACCTGCAAGTTCACAGTAAATCTTTGCACCACGTGCCTTAGCATGTTCATATTCTTCAAGAACAAGAATTGTTGCGCCTTCACCCATAATGAATCCGTCGCGGTCTTTGTCAAAAGGACGGCAAGCCTTTGAAGGATCATCTGCCCACTTAGAAGAAAGGGCATGAAGAACTGTAAATGAAAGTGTTCCGAAGCCGCAAAGTGTGCTTTCTGCACCACCTGCAAGAATCACGTCGTAACGTCCAGAGCGGATAACATCTAGTGCATTACCAAGAGCATCTGTTCCTGAAGCACAGGCTGTAGCAACTGTGTGTGTTGCACCGTGAAGACCAAACTGAAGGGAAACGTTTGCTGCTGCTTCATTTGGAATAAGTTCAGGAATTGTCATTGGAGGAACGCGAGTCATATTTGAAGAAACGTAAGACTTTAAGCTTGCTTCTGTAACATCAAGCCCACCAATACCTACACCAAGATAAACTGCCGTATTATCAAGAATATCCTGCTTGCCCATAAGTCCTGAATCATCAAGAGCCTGCTTTGCTGCTGCAACTGCAAACTGAGAAAATGGAGCCATTTTGCGTGCTGCTGCACCGTCCATATAATTTTCTGCATTAAAGTTTTTAACTTCTGCACAATACTTTACTTTAAAAGGACCAACATCATATTTTGTTGTTGTTGCAATACCGCATTTTCCGGCCTTAACACCAGCCCATGTTTCGTCTACCGAATTTCCAAGCGGGGAAACACAACCAAGTCCTGTTACAACTACTCTTCTCATAATATTTACTCCTATAAAATTCTGTATTTAAACTATTTAAGTTTTTACTGACTAGCAGCCCATGCCGCCGTCTACACCAATTACCTGACCAGTAATATATGTTGAAAGGTCACTGCCAAGGAACAATGCAGCATTGGCAATATCTTCCGGTTTACCAGGTCTCTTAAGAGGAATCTTTTCTGCCATTGCAGCCTTAACTTCATCTTTAAGAACAGAAGTCATATCTGTTTCAATAAATCCAGGTGCAATTGCATTTACGCGCACGCCGCGTGAACCAACTTCAGCTGCAAGAGACTTGCTGTAAGCAATAAGTCCGCCTTTTGATGCAGCATAGTTAACCTGTCCGCCATTGCCGTGAATACCGACAATAGAAGACATATTGATGATTGAACCGGCACACTTCCTGATCATGTCATTAGAAATAACCTGACAGATAAGGAAAGCAGAAGTAAGGTTAATGCGGATAACATCATCCCAGTCTTCTTTCTTCATTCTGAAAGAAAGTCCGTCACGTGTAATGCCTGCATTATTTACAAGAACATCAAAGCCGCCTGCTTCTGCAAGTGCTGCCTTAACAACGGATGTAACCTGTTCTGCATTTCCAACGTCTGCATAAATTTCGTGGAATGCAACACCGTTTTCTTTTGCAAGGGATTCAAGAGCATCTTTATTTGCAGATGGCTTTGAACAAAGTCCCCAGACTTCACAGCCGTTTTTAAGATAAGCTTCTACAATAGCTTTTCCGATTCCGCGTGAAGAACCTGTAATAAGTGCTTTTTTTCCTTTAAGCATAAAATCTCCTAAAAAATACGAACCGCTAAATTATAAAGTATTTATTGTTTCAGCTGTGTTTACAGGTGTTGCAGCAATGCCTGCACCAAATTCAGTCTGGCTCCAGAGGCCGGCAAGAACTTTACCAGGACCAACTTCAAGAACTGCAGAATTTTCAATTCCGTCTTCCTTGATTACGCCTGCAAGACATGCTTCTTCATCTGTCCAGAGAACCGGGTGTGTAAGATGAAGAACGGCAGCCTTCTTAGCCTGATCACCGTCAATTACCTTTCCGCCGGTAACATTAGAGAAAAGATGAATTTTAGGATCATTAAATTTAACATCAGCAAGGAACTTTTCAAATTCTACTGCTGCTGCCTGCATAAGCGGAGAATGGAAAGGACCTGCAACCTTAAGTCTGACTGCACGGCGGGCACCAGCTTCCTTTGCTGCAGCTTCAACTTTATCAAGAGCATCAAAAGTTCCGCTTACTACAGTCTGCTTTACGCTGTTCATGTTTGCAGCATAGGCATCTTCAATTGGTTCAACTATTTCCTTTACCTTATCCGGACTAAGGCCAAGGACAGCCGTCATTCCAGGTGCACGACCTTCATTTTTTGCAGCAATTTCTTCACAAACTTTCTGCATGATAAGTCCGCGCTGGCGAACAACCTTAACTACATCTTCAAATGAAAGAACACCTGCTGCATAAAGTGCCGGAAATTCACCAAGAGAAAATCCCATGGCTGAAGAAGGTTCAATACCTTTTTCTTTAAGTGCAGCCATTGTTGCCAGGGAAGCTGCCGTAATTGCAATCTGGCTGTTGTCGCTTCTTGAAAGATCTTCTTGTGTTGATTCCCACAAAAGTTTTGACATATCAAGACCTGTAATTGCAGAAACATCATCAATCACTTTCTTTGCTGCCGGAAAACTTTCTGCAATATCCTTTGCCATACCAGGTGCCTGTGCTCCCTGACCAGGGAACAAAAATGCATACTTCTTTGACATAATTACCTCATTATAAAAGTCTAGTATATTTATTATGACAAATTTCAGAAAATTGTCAATGGGAAAAAGTAAATGCTCTATAGAGGCCGGTACCGTTTATAACTTTCGCCCCAACGGCAAAAGCATTTGCTGTCTAGTTATTATAGATTCTACTAACTTTTGCCGCACCAATTGCTTCCGCAATTGGTGTAAAGACTCTTAAAAAATGCAATTCTTGTATAGGTTGCATAGAAATTAAGGATGCAAGCATTTACTCTTTAGAGGCCGGAACCTGCCTACGGCGTTTATTTATAATAAAAAAATATTTGCAGTCCTTTATATACCGTCAGTAAAAAAATAAAAAACATCCTGCACAAGCTGTTTGAGTTAATGTGCAGGATGTATAAAAACTTTTTTAAATGGAGGTTAAGAACATAAACGTTAAAAATAAGCCACACAGATGGTGTGCCTTATTTTAACTCAAGTTTGCTGTGCAAACTTGCTTATTTATTTATTCGATTGCGCGAATCAAATTAGCTTCTCGGAAGCTGATGCTTCCTGCGAGGCTAATTTTTAAGGAAGAACTTTATTTCCGGAAAGAATTAAAATTCATAGATCCATTTTACAGGGATTGCAATCTTTTTAAGGTCGCTGTCCTGAATGTCAAATCTGACACCGATTTCAAAGTCTCCCAGGTTTTCTTTTGTATAAACAAACTTTGGTTTAACTGAGAATACACCCTGATCAAGGTCGTCATACCAGTTGTTTGTTTCTGCTTCTACGCCTGCTGTAAAGGCTTCTGTAATGCCGTAGCCAGTGTCAACCTTTGCATAGAATTTTTTGTTGAGTGTTGTTAAATAGTCAAAGGCAACAGAGAAACTTCCTATTTCGTAGCTTGCACTTGCGTTTATCAATTTCTTGTCATCGTCTTCGATTTTTTCTCCTTCGAATTCAAGAATGTCAGTTACAGTTGTTATGTCATTGTATGAATAACCTACGTTAAATATAAAGTTTTCAACTCCAACAAATGATGCAAAAACACTAAAGTTGTGGTCGTCGCTGTTACAGACATCCTTTGCTGAGGCACCAAGTTTAAGAGCACCAAAATCGTATTCTGCACCAAAACCGATGTTAAAATTTTCGTCATCATCGTTTACATAATTCTGTTCATCTTCTTCCATTCCGAATGGAACTGTTACGCCAAGTTTAAGGTTTTCAATTCCTTCAAAGAAAAGAGAGAAACCATCGCTGCCTAAATTTCCGTTTTCAACGTTTCTATCTTCTACGATAAAGTAAGAACCTTCAATAAAATTATTGGCACTGAATCCAAGTGTAAAAACAGGAACAGGGCTGAATGTTGCATACCAGTCAAAATCATCTTTGCTCCAGCTTAAGCTTTCAGGAACTCCGTACTGATCTACATTTAATAACATTGTTGCATCGATTCCGGCAGTTACTTTTCCAACAGCTAAATCAACAACAGTTCTGTTTGACATGCCTGTAAACTTCTGGTCATCTTCATCTCTGTCAAATTCTACAGTGTCAGAGCTGAGTTCATTTTTGAATGCAACTGTTGCTTCTGATTTTTCTTCTTCCTGTGCAAATGCAAAAGAACCTAATACAATTGATGCGGCTAAAACTGAAAATAATTTTTTCATTTTTTTACTCCAAAATTTTTTTATACTAACGTTAGTATGGACTAACATTGAGTTCAAGATTAAGGAAGAATAAAAATTCTTCCCTATATAAAACTTAATGACAGCAGCCACTGCAACCGGAACAACCGCATCCGCAGCCTGTTCCTTTGCCTGTTTTTTTTGCTTCCAGTTTTTTCTTAAGCATTGATTTAATAATCATAAAAACAACACAAAGTAAAATAGTTAAAACAAAAATCGTTCCTGCCATAAAAATCTCCTTTTCTCTCCTTTTGCAATAAGTAGTGTTAACTTCCCGCATATTAGTGCGGGAAAAGCTAATTATTTGCTGGCGTATTTGTTTTTGCGGACAAGCATGAAAATTATAAATGCTAAGGCTGCAAATCCAAGAATAGTTCCTGCACTGAATCCTGTTGTAAACAGACTGCCAATCTGATTAATCATCATTGCTACTAAGTATGCAAATCCACACTGATAGCCGATGGCAATCCAGAACCATTTTGTATTGTTCATTTCACGTTTGATTGCACCCATTGCTGCAAAACATGGAGCGCAAAGCAAGTTGAATGCAAGGAAAGCATATCCGCTTATTAATGTAAACTTAGTTGCCATTGTTGCATAAACATTTGCATCAGCACTGTTGTAAAGAATGCCGAGTGTTCCTACAATGTTTTCCTTTGCTACAAGACCTGTAATTGCTGCAACAGTTGCCTGCCAGTTTCCAAAACCTAACGGAGCGAAAATCCATGACAAACCACGGCCGAAGTAGCCAAGCAAGCTGCAGTCAACTAAATCTTCACCTACGCTCTGGAAATGTCCGTCTACAACACCGTAAGACTGTAAGAACCAGATTACGATTGTAGAAAGCAAAATAATTGTTCCAGCTTTTTTGATGAATGAATATCCGCGTTCCCACATAGAACGTAAAACGCTTCCAACTGTCGGCCAGTGGTAAGCAGGAAGTTCCATAACGAATGGTGCAACATCTCCTGCAAAGATTTTTGTCTTTTTTAGGATGATTCCGGAAATAACGATTGCTGCAATTCCTAAGAAGAATGCACTTGGAGCAATCCAGCTTGCGCCGCCGAAAATTGAACCAGCAATCATTGCAATAAATGGAAGCTTTGCGCCACAAGGAATAAATGTTGTTGTCATGATTGTCATCTTGCGGTCACGGTCACTTTCGATTGTGCGGCTTGCCATAATTCCAGGAATACCACAACCTGTTCCGATAAGCATTGGAATAAATGATTTGCCTGATAATCCGAACTTGCGGAAAATACGGTCCATGATGAATGCAATACGGGCCATGTAACCACATGCTTCAAGGAAAGCAAGGAATATGAACAAAACAATAATCTGAGGAACAAAGCCAAGAACTGCACCAACACCGGCAACAATACCGTCAAGAATCAGACTTGAAAGCCATTCTGCACAGTTGAGTTTTGTTAAAAGTGATTCAACAAGAACAGGAATACCAGGAATCCAGATTCCATAATCTGCAGGATCAATTTCGTCAAAATTTCCCTTACCTTCAAAATATGCAACGGCATCGTTAAATGACATTGGATTTACATCATCACCTGCATCTTCCGGAACGCTGTCAAAGTAAACAGTAATTTCTGAATCTTCAAGTGTTTCTTCATCTTCTACAGTATACTGAACAGAAGCATCGTCTGTTGTGAATGACTTGATTTCTGCAAGTTTTGCATCTGCATCAAAGACTTCTGCTTCTAAGTCAAGGCCAGTAAATGCGTCAATTGCCTGACTTGCTGCAGTGTATTCATCAGCAGCGTCTGCATATTTAGAACTTCCTATAGTAAACAAGTGCCATCCGTCTCCGAATACGCCATCGTTTGCCCAGTCTGTTCCCCATGTACCAACTGTTGTAACAGAAACAAAATAAACAAACCACATGATGACTGCAAAGATTGGAAGGGCAAGCCAGCGGTTTGTGACTACGCGGTCAATTTTGTCAGAAGCAGAAAGACTGTTTGTAGATTTCTTTGTGCGGCATTTATTGATGATTGATTCAATAAATGAATATCGTTCACTTGTAATGATGCTTTCGCTGTCATCGTTAAGTTCTTTTTCACAGTTTTTAATGTCTTCTTCAATGTGAGTAAGAGTTTCTTTTTTAACATTTAACTGTTCAATGACTTTTTCATCACGTTCGAAAAGTTTAACTGCAAACCAGCGCTGCTTTTCTTCCGGCATGTCATGAAGAACTGCTTCTTCAATGTGAGCAAGGGCATGTTCAACGCAACCGGAGAATCTGTGCGGTGGTTCCATAAGCTTTCTTGCTTTTGCAACTTCAATTGCTTTTTCAGCAGCTTCCATGCAGCCTTTGTTTTTCAAAGCTGAAATTTCAACAACCGGGCATCCAAGAGCTTTCTGCAATTCTTCAATGTGAATCTTGTCTCCGTTTTTTCTGACAACATCCATCATGTTTATTGCAACAACCATCGGAATGCCAAGTTCTGCAAGCTGAGTTGTTAAGTATAAGTTGCGTTCCAGGTTTGTTCCGTCGATGATATTCAGGATTCCGTCAGGACGTTCATTTACAAGATAATTTCTTGAAACAACTTCTTCCAGTGTATATGGAGAAAGTGAATAAATTCCAGGAAGGTCCATAATAATTACTTCGTTTTCTTTTGAAGTATGACCTTTTAATTTACCTTCCTTTTTTTCTACTGTAACTCCAGGCCAGTTTCCTACAAACTGGTTTGAACCTGTAAGGGCATTGAATAATGTTGTTTTTCCGGCATTCGGGTTTCCGGCAAGTGCTATTTTCATAATTGCTTCCTTTATTAGTTTAACCTAACATTAATTGCAAAAAATTACTGAACATTAATCTGTTCAGCATCTGCTTTTCTAAGTGAAAGTTCGTATCCGCGAACATTTACTTCAATTGGATCTCCAAGTGGTGCTACTTTGCGGACAAAGATTTCTACGCCTTTTGTAATTCCCATGTCCATAATTCGCCTTTTAACAGCGCCTTCTCCGCCTAAAGACAAAACCTTTACAGTCTGTCCCGGTTTAACCTCTTTTAATGTCATATGTTCTCCTATAACCTCCGCCTTAGCGGTTTATTACTAATTCTTTTGTGTTAGTTTTAGCTTACTTAAGCAGAAAAAACTGTAAAAAAAGCAAGCTTTACCAGCATTAAATGATTATCTTAGCTGCCATTTCTTTGCTGACGGCAATTCTTGAATCTTTTATTAAAACAATAATATTTCCGCTTATTTCAGAAACGACTGTTACAGATGCACCGGGAATAAAACCCAGGTTTGCTAAAAAACGCTTTGTTTCTTCTTTACCGCCGACCTTTTTAATTAAAGCACTTTCTCCAGATTTGGCAAGACTCAATGGCATATTATTCTCCGTTTAAATTTGTTAGTTTTGCCTAAATTAGCTTACCCTAACAATCGGAGTAATGTTATTCTTAACTAACTGTTTTGTCAATATAAATACATAAAATGTCAGAATGTGTGCAGAAATATATTTTTTAGTTGTTTATTTTTATGTCATGTATTAAAATGTTAGGTATCCTAACAAGGTGGAGAAATAAATGGAAATTCGTGAATCAGCAGAAATGTATCTTGAAACTATTCTTGTCCTTTCAAAACGCGGAGAAGTCCGCTCAATTGATATTGCGCGTGAAATGGATTTTTCCAGGGCATCAGTCAGCGTAACTGTTCATGCTTTGGAAGATGAAAATTACATTAAAATTGATGAAAAGGGCAGGATTACTTTGCTGCCAAAGGGAATTGCAATTGCCAGTGAAATTTACGACCGTCATGTTGTCTTATCCGGATTTTTAATTTCAATTGGTGTTGAAGAAGAGCTTGCAAACCGTGATGCCTGCAAAATGGAACATGCCATCAGTCACAAGACATTTGAAGCACTGAAAAGCTATATAGAAAAAAATAAAGGCAAAAAGAAAGCAAAGTAAGTAAATCATGCATTCCTATATAAATGAAAAAGGCAGCTTTCTTTTTAGGAAAACTGCCTTCTTTTTTGCCTGCCCTTAACTAGCAGCAGATTTTAATTTCACATTCTTTATAAATTGCAGCTGTCTTTGCAACAACATCTGCAGGGATTTCCTTAATGTTTGGATCGCCTGCCAGATTGTTTGCCTTAAGCCAGTCGCGGACAAACTGCTTGTCGTAGCTTGCCGGGCTTGAACCTACTGCATACTTTGAAAGATCCCAGAACCTGCTTGAATCCGGTGTCAAAACTTCATCTGCCAGAACAAGGTTGCCTTTTTCATCAAGGCCGAATTCAAATTTTGTATCTGCAATGATAATTCCATTTTTATAGGCATGGTCATAGCACTTCTTGTAAATAGCAAGTGCAGCTTTTTCAATTTTTATGCCAAGTTCTTCGCCTAAATCTTTTTTCATGTAATCAAGGGTAACATTAATGTCGTGGCCTTCTGCAGCTTTAGTTGAAGGAGTTACGATTGGTTCAGCAAGTTTTTCTGCCTGTTTGTATTCCTTGTCAAATTTGTGTCCAAGAAATGGTTCTCCTTTTTTGTATGCTTCATACATTGAACCAAACATGTATCCGCGGACAATTACTTCATATGGAATCATCTTCAGTTTTTTTACAAGAATTGTGCGACCTTCAAATTCAGGCTTCTGAAATTCTTCAGGCATATCTTTTAGGTTTGATGAAATCATATGGTTTGCACAAATATCTTTTGTATAGTTAAACCAGAAATTAGAAAGAGCATTAAGAACCTTGCCCTTGTCTGTAATCATTGTCGGAAGAATTACGTCAAAAGCAGAAATGCGGTCTGTTGTAACAATAACCATGCGTCCGTCTTCTAAATCATATACTTCGCGGACTTTACCACTGATAATTTTTTTCATCTAAATGCTCCTTGCATTGAAAAATTTATTAGCATAATTTTAATGATTTAAGGCCTTTCTTTCAATCAGACGAATATAATAGAAAAAAAACTTCAATTGACATAAGGACAATTAACAAATATACTTTCATCATTGGTTCAGGTGCTATGCAAGTGACCGCCTCAAAACCCCGCCAGAGTGGGAACACAGCAACGGTATGAGGATGTTCACTGTGCCGTAGATTACCTGGGCCTTTTTCGTTTTAAATAAATGTATATATATAAAATCCAGTTTTGACTTTTCACATTGAAAAATCTTTTCCAAGATAAATTTCACGTGCTTCAGGAGACTGCAGAATCTGTTCCTTGTTTCCCTGTGTAATGATTGCGCCGTCAGAAACAATGATTGCACGGTCCGTTATTTCAAGTGTATCACGGACGTTATGGTCTGTAATAAGAATTCCGATATCGCGTTTAGCAAGAAGTTTTATCATTCCTTTAATATCAGCAACGGCAATAGGGTCAATTCCTGCGAAAGGTTCATCGAGCAAAAGAAATTTCGGTTCTATGGCAAGGGAACGGGCAATTTCTGTTCTTCGCCTTTCCCCGCCGGAAAGAGTGTATGCCGGCTGCTTTCTGATTCTGCCTATAGCAAATTCTTCTATCAGTTCTTCCAGTTTTTCATGCTTTTGAACTTTAGTTAAATCTTTTCTTGTTTCAAGAATGGCCCAGATGTTTTCTTCAACGGTAAGTTTTCTGAAGACACTTGGTTCCTGCGGAAGATAAGAAATTCCATTTTGTGCGCGCTTATACATAGGCAGTTTTGTTATGCACTGATTGTTTAAAAATAAATCGCCCGCAGTAGGTTTATAAAAACCAACAATCATATAGAAGGTTGTTGTCTTTCCTGCTCCGTTTGGACCAAGCAAACCCAGAACTTCTCCTGTTGTCATGGAAAAGTCAATTCCCTTTACAACACATTTTCTTCCAAAAGATTTATACAAAGAAGAAACTCTGAGCGTGTCTTTTTTATTTTCAGGCTTTTCAATAAATGAATTTTCAAGGCTTGTGTTATCAATGTCACTCATTGTTTTCTCCTGTTTCTGCAGATTTTTCTGATTCCGGATTTACAGAAGTTTTGTCTTCACCGGATTTATCACTTTCTGAATTTTCATTGTCTGATTTTCCGTCAGAATTTTCTTCACCGGTTTCATTTAATTCATTTATATCTTCGTTTTCTTCTTCTGAATCTTCTTCGTTATTTGTTGTTTCTACAGAACCTTTGACTCTGCCGGAAAGGGTAATTTCCTGGGAATCCATATCAAGCTTAATTGTCTGGGCACGGAAAGTGTCTCCGTCCTGAATGATTTTTGGATTTCCGCTCATTTCAAGAATCTGTTCTTTCTTTTTGTAAACGGCATAGGCAGATGTGCAGACATTGTCTTTTTGCGTAAGGTTTATTTTAATCTGCATGACTGCAATTTCTGTATCCTGATTGAATTCTATTATCTGTGCCTGGGCCACAACTTCGTTTTCAATATCCGTAAGTTTAACGTCATTTTCCAAAGTTGCAATTTTTGTTTCTCGATCATAAATAAGGCGGCCGCAGTTAAAGTCAAGATTGCTTTCCGTATTTTTACCGTTTACATTTCCTTCGGCCTTAATCATTCGGAAATCTTTTCCCGAAAGTTCAATGTAATCTGCATTTATAATCATGTTTTTTGTATTTACTTTTGCATTTCCTTTTAAACTTGTGCTGCTGTTTTTATCTCCGGCAACACCGCTCATTTTGTTTGCGCTGAAAGTAATTTTTTCACACCAGGCAGCAGAGGAGAGTAAAAAAAATATAGCAATAAAAAATTTATTCAGCTTCTTCAGTTTCTTCATTTACTGACTCCTCTTCTTCCTGCTCATTATTTTTTTTATCTTCTTCCGTGAATATGGTTCCCGATATGGAGTTTTCAAAATTAAAGCTTCTGGAAATTCCGCTGGCAGAAAATCCCGTTCCTTCTATTTCTATGTCATCGCGTATAAGATAAACTGTATCATTTATGCCGGATGTAAGCTGTTCTGTTTTTCCATTCCATTTCAAGTTGGATGCTTTCAGCTGAAAATTCTGTTCAATGTTGTGCAGAAAAATACTGTTGAACAAAGTGTAAATATCATTTTCAGAATCAATTCCTAAAAGTGCACAGGAACCTTCCGTCGTAAGATTCTGCTCCTTATTCCATGCGTAGAATTCAGTATTTCTTGCATAGGCAGAACCATCGTTTCTGTAACGTTCAAGCTGATCTGCCTTTATTTCTGTATCAAGTTTTTTTTCTTTGTATCTTTTGTAATCAACTTTTGTAAACTGCAGTTCCGGAGAAATATTTTCTGTATTTGCAGCTTCATCATATTTTAAAGAACATGAAAGCATCAGTAATGAGAAAATTATAGCTGACAAAAACTTAAATAACTTCAACAATTTCTGGTTTTCCCGGCATCGGATTTTTTCTGGTAATTGCAAAAATCACAGCAGAAGATAAAGCCAAAAATAAAAGCACGAAAAGTGCCCTAGCATCATTGCTTATGGGTTTCCCGAAAAACGCACAGATTGAAGGCCCTGAAATATAGCCTGCAACGGCACATAAAAATGGAATAAGCAAAGAAAAGATTCCCTGAAGCACCTTAAACTTTTTGTTTGTACTGACCACAACAACAAAGCCTTTTTTAATTTCCAGTTCAAAGGGATTTAATACTTCAAAAGAATTTTTAATTTTTGCACATCCTGTAGTGCATGTGGCGCATTCTTCCATTTCAAAATGAACGGCTTCTATTTTATTTTCTGTTGAAATAATAAGTGCTTTTTCTGTATTTCCTTCCATCAGTTATTTCCTTTAAGTGATTCAAGTTTTTTATTGCATTCTTCCATTCCTGCAATATTTCCAAGTTCTTCATAAGTATCTTTTAAATTTGCCAGGACATCATAATAGTGTGGAGAAATAGAAACTGCGTGTTCAAAAAATTCTGCTGCTTCAGCGTATTCTTCAATTTGAAAATGTATGACTCCTGCTATATTCCAGAAATGAGCATTAAAATCATTTACTTCAAAACCAGCAATGCAATAAAACATGGCTTCATCAAAAAGTCCCATGCTGATGCAGAGATTAGAAAGTGCTTCAATAATTTCTTCATTATCCCTGTTTAAACTTAAAGCATATTCCATTGTTTTTTTTGCAGCTTCAAAATTTCCTGCATCCCTGTAAGTCAATGCAAGATTGAACCACAAAAGATAATTTTCCTGTTCAACAGTAATTGCACGTTTAAAACATGCAATGGCATCCTGATATTCACCTTTGTAAGCAAGGCGGATTGCCTGGTTGTTAAGCTGTTCGCTGCTTTCACGCATGGGCTTCACCTTTTACAGAAGAGGGAATCATGGAAGTGAAAAGTTCCTTTAGTAAAATTGCATCAGGATTTTCTTTTCCAAAAAGTTCAAGGAATTTATTGCATCCATCATTGATGTATTTAATTCCCTTTTGACGAGCTTCTTCTACGGCATTGCTTTCCAAAAGCATTAAAACAGCTTTTTCTACGGCAGGACTTTCAATGCCTTCTTTTGCTGCTGTTTCAAAACACTGATGAAGGGCATTGATTTTTTCTATGCTGTTTTTATTTTTTCCTATAAACATAAGGACAGGCAGAGACTTTTTGCCTTCAACAATGTCGTCTCCGCGTTTTTTTCCTGGGTTTCCTGTTGTCAGGTTTATTACGTCGTCAATAATCTGAAAACCTGCTCCAATTTCTGCTGCAATAGTTCCTGCTTTTAAAACTGTTTCTTCACTGGCACCGCCTGCAATAGATCCGATTTTTGCAGAAAGTGAAGCAAGGGTTCCAGTTTTGTTTTTTACCATTGCAATATATTCGTCTTCTGATGGTTCTTTTGTGTTATCGTTGTGCCATTTGATATCCATTGCCTGACCTAAGTGCAGACGCCTTAGTTCTTCTGCATAAGCGGTGTAAAGCCTGAGTTTAATATCATTGCTGCATTGAATTTTATTTATGCAGACAGGTGCCTGAAAATAAAGCCATGAGCCTGCATTAATGGCTGTATCCATTCCGTATGTAATATATGCTGCAGGTTTTCCACGTCGTGATTCAGATTTGTCTTCTATATCATCATGAATCAAACTTGCGGTATGAACAAATTCTACAAGTGTGCATAAACTGTAAGCAATTTTTTCTGATTCATTTATTTTATTTTCTGCTGAACTTGCACGAGCACAAAGAACAAGCAGGAGCGGACGCCATCTTTTTCCGCCAAGGTCAACAAGGGAGCGGGCGGGGGCAATTAAGGGCTGAATATGTTCTGCGTTTATTATATTCGGCAAATTTCCAAAACTGTCTTTCTGCCAGCCGGTTTCAGACTCTGGCGGTAAAAAGGTTTTTATAGATTCTTCAATATTTGTAAGATGTCTTGTAAATTCTGCATTCATTCCTACAGAATACTATAGATAGAAGGAAAAATAAATAAGGCCTTCAGAATCTAAGTATATAAATTCCAAAGACCTTTTATGTGTTAAAATTCAGAATAGCAGGGCAAATGTTGGATTTCAGGATAATCTATATCCATAAATATAGTATTTTTTATAAATTAACATTTGACCTAATAAGGTAATTTTATTTTTCGTCGTAAGAATAATCTGTAATTGAAATAAGTTCATTTACAGTTGTTCCGAATTTTTCAGCAATGCTATAGATGCTTACTTTTACAGGATTGCCTTTTGCATTGTTTTTATAAATATCGCGTTCAATTATGTCTGTATCAGAAGCGTAAAGCAGAATTTCTGAAAGTGCACCTTTTTCATCGTAGCGGTAAACTGTTTTGCCTGATTTATTGCCGTCAGAATCAATGTTTTCGATTACTGAAACATCACCATTTTCTGTATATGAATATTTTTCAGCGTGAGAAAGAGTTCCATCTCCAAAATAGTAGTCAACTTCAACTTCTTTTCCGTCTTCAAGAATATGATTTACGCGGCTTAAAAGTTTTCCTTCTGCATTGTAAAGGCTTTCGATGTTTTTGTTTGCTTCATACTTGTAAATGTTTTTTCCTGTAAGAACATCAGCACTGTTGTAAGCTGTCTCTGATTTAAGTTTTCCGTCTGCAGAATATTCATAAACCAGTTTTCTTGTAATGTTTCCTGCTGCATCTTTGCTGACTTCTGCAAGAATCTTTTTGCCGTCGGAATATTCATAGGAAACAGAATCAAGCACTTCATCTTTCGGGCTGTAAGAAACTGTTTCCATCCTTAGTCCGTTGACAAATTTATGGACATGCTTAATTGAAGGTGTTCTGAAATATTCCCCGAATCTTGATGTGACTGAATATTCTGTTTTTGTGTAAGATTCAGGATTTCCTTTAAAAGTAAGCAGGTCGTTGTCAAAAGCAAAAAGGCTTCCTGTCATAAAAAGTGCAGCGGTTAATATAGTAATTTTTTTCATTTTGTATCCTCCGTAAAAAAAATCTATTTCAATATTCTTCAGTATATTATCGGCATTTAAAAGAAATAATTAGAGTAAATGTCAGGTTTAAGAAAAATTTGAGGACAATAATTTTTGCTGTAATTGTTTCCTTTATGGCAAAGTGGTAGACTTGCAGAAGTTAAATAAAATCTTTTTCAAGGTGAATATATGTCAGAAAATTTAATTACAATAAAAAATTGCAGGATTCAGAATAAAACCAAAACATTCCTGCAGGAAATAAACTGGGAATTTAAAAAAGGAGAAGCCTGGCTTGTAACAGGACCAAACGGCAGCGGAAAGGCAGATTTTATAAAGGCACTTGCAGGTCAGCTTGACTTTGCAAAAAACTCAGAAGGCAATTCTGAATACTACAATTGCTTTGAAAATAATGCCGCCATAGTTTCTTTAGAAGAAGCCTCTGCTTTAATAGAAGAAGAAAGAAGCCGTGACGAAACTGATTACATGGACAAAGAAGACATAGGCAGGACAGGCCGCGCTTACATTGCAGAAGTTCTTGGTGGCTCCAGTAAAAAAAATGCACCGCTGCCTGAAATTGCCAGACGCCTTGAAACAATGGCAGAAGTAAAACTCTGTGGCGTAGAAAAAATCCTGGACCGCGGTTTGCGCTACATGTCTACAGGCGAAATCCGCAGAACGCTTTTATGCCGTGCACTTTTATCAGGGTGCAGGCTTTTAATTTTAAGTGATCCATTTGCTGGCCTTGATGCAGAATCCAGAAAAATTCTTCTGGAGTTTTTTACAACCATTGTTTCAAAACAGCTTTCAGAAAAAGAAAGTCCGTTCCCTAATGTCATTCTTTGCATGGAACGTTTTCACGAAATACCGGATTCCATAAACAAAGTTGTAGAATTTAAAGATAAAAAAATTTCTTTCTGCGGAAACAGAAAGGATTACGAAGATCTTATAAAAAAACAGGAAGAAGAAAAGGCCCTCAGGCGTCAGTCAGAAAAGGAAGCCTTCCTTGCTGAACTTGAAAAAATCCGCAACGAAAGCAAGGCAATTTCTGCGGACATAAATTCAGTTGAAGTTCCGGACAGCCTTATTAAATTTGACAATGTAAATGTAGGTTGGGATGACCATCGTGTTTTAGTCGATTTAAAATGGGAAGTTAAAAAAGGACAGCATTATTTAGTGCGCGGTCCAAACGGCAGCGGAAAGACAACAATTATGGAACTTATTACGGGAGACAACATGCAGGTATTCCGCGAGCCTGTTTACCTGTTTGGCAAACGGCGTGGAAGCGGAGAAACAATCTGGGACATTAAGCGTCATCTCGGAATTGTAAGTTACCGTCTTCATGTTGAATACAGAATGGTTGGGGGAACTTCACTTCAGAATGTAATTATTTCAGGTTTTCATGACAGCATAGGGCTTTACCAGACGGCAACAGATTTTGAAATTGCCCTTGCTAAACTTTGGCTTAAGCTTGCAGGCTTTGCAGGCCGGGAAAACGAATCCTTTGGAAATTTAAGTTATGGCGAACAGCGTGCCATTTTAATTCTTCGTGCTGCAGTAAAGTCTCCGAGGGTTTTAATTTTAGATGAACCATGCCACGGACTTGATGCAGACTATCGCCAGAAAATACTGGACCTTCTTGAAACCGTAGCAGAAACAGGAACGACGACCCTGCTTCATGTTACACACGATCCGTCAGAAGTTCTGCTATGCGAAAAACACATTCTTGAACTTCATCCGGGAGAAGAACCTATGTATAAGATTATTGAACAATAAATGTTTTAAAATAAAAGAGCCTGTATGTATCAAACAGCAGGCTTTTTTATTGCAGTGGGCTGTCCCAATTATTTCTGTTCGCAGATAACAACGGAATTGTCTGTGTGGCTGAATGGTGCAGGAATGTATTTATCTGCTTCCCAGTCATTTTCCCAGTTCTTTCCATCAAGAAGATAACGGAACTGATACTCCTTACCTTGTTCAAGTTTTACCTTTGCAGAGAATGAACCATCCTTACCTTTTGTAAGTGGTGTGTCTGTGCTGCTCCAGCTGTTAAAATCACCTGCAAGAGTAATTTTTTCTGCGCCGTGTGTTTCATTTGCCTTAACAGTAAAAGTTACTGTGCAAGTCTTCTTGTCCTTTGAATAAGTTTTCTTAAGTGACATTGTCTTCTCCTGTTTAATTAAATAAAAGGTTCACTTTAGTCTGAATGTATCCTCAATATTATAGCGTTTAAATAAAAAATACAATAAGGGAACACGTTTATTTATATTTATACAAAAAATTAAATTTCCATAATAGAATTTTTAGTTTTGACTATTTATTACCTCATAATGGCAGTTATCAGTATATTGCCATTGTAAATGGAATTCATTATATTTTATTCACATATCTCAACGCTGATTTACATCCAAATTGCAGGCGTTAATTGCTAAACAGGAGGCTCGTTTTGAGTACTATCGTTTCAAAAAATCATTATTTATTTACTTCAGAATCAGTAGGTGAAGGTCACCCGGACAAAGTTGCAGATCAGATTTCAGATGCAGTTCTTGATGAATGTTTGCGTCAGGACCCGGAAAGCCATGTAGCATGCGAAACTTTTACAACAACAGGTATGGTCTTAGTTGGCGGTGAAATTACAACTAAAGCAGTCTTAGACATTCAGAAAATTGCCCGCGAAACAGCAAGAAAAATCGGTTATACAGATGCATCATTTGGACTTGACTGCGATTCCATGTCTGTGTTAAATGCAATCCATACACAGTCACCGGATATTAATCAGGGTGTTTCAGGAACAGGGCTGGAAAAGTTTAAGGGCCAGCAGGGTGCAGGAGACCAGGGCATGATGTTTGGCTTTGCCTGCAATGAAACACCGGAACTTATGCCGGCACCTGTAATGTATTCCCACAAAATATTGCTTAAGGCAGCAGAACTCCGTAAAAGCGGGAAAATCAAGTGGCTCAGGCCGGATGCAAAATCTCAGGTAACAATTGAATACGAAGGTTTTAAGCCTGTCCGGATTGATACTGTTGTTGTAAGCCATCAGCATGCACCTGAAGTTGAATACGCAGAAATTGAAAAGACAATCATTGAACAGATAGTTAAGCCTGTTCTTGAACCTACAGGACTTCTTGATAAAAACACAAAGTTCTATATAAACCCTACAGGTCGTTTTGTAACAGGCGGACCACATGGTGATGCAGGCCTTACAGGACGAAAGATTATTGTAGATACTTACGGCGGAATGGGCCGTCATGGCGGTGGTGCATTCAGCGGAAAAGACCCTTCAAAGGTAGATCGCTCTGCAGCATATATGGCACGCTACATTGCAAAGAATATTGTAGCAGCAGGACTTGCAGACCGTGCAGAAGTTCAGCTTGCCTATGCAATTGGCGTTCCATATCCTGTTTCAATTATGGTAGATACCTTTGGCACGGAAAAGTTCCCTATAGAAAAGATTGTAGAAGCCGTAAAGAAAACCTTTGACTGTACTCCGTCAGGAATTGTAGAAACGCTTAACCTGAAACGTCCTATTTATTCTGCAACTGCTGCTTACGGACATTTCGGCAGAAAAGAATTCCCATGGGAACAGACAGACAAAGTAGAAGCATTAAAAGAATGCATGCAGACAAAGTAAGAAAAATATTTATAAAGCTTCAGGAAGAGAACCCTAATCCTCTTCCTGAGCTTAACTTTACTTCCGCTTACACGCTCCTTGTTGCTGTAGTCCTTTCTGCACAGGCTACGGACAAAAGCGTAAACCTTGCCACAAGGGAACTTTTCCAGACTGCAGACACTCCGGAAAAAATGGTCATGCTTGGGCAGGAAAAATTAATTCCTTATATAAAATCCATAGGCCTTTATAAAAATAAATCAAAGCACGTAATAGAATTAAGCAAAGCCCTGATAGAAAAATTCAATTCAACTGTTCCTGAAAATCTTGAACAGCTTGTAACGCTACCTGGCGTAGGCAGAAAGACCGCCAATGTAGTTTTAAATGTATGGTTTAAAAAACCGACAATGCCTGTAGACACCCACGTGTTCAGGGTTGCAAACAGGCTTGGCTTAAGTTCCGGCAAGACACCTCTAGAAGTAGAAAAGGATTTGCTTAAAATCGTGCCTGAAGAATTTGCACTTAATGCACATCACTGGATTCTGCTCCATGGCCGTTACGTATGCACAGCAAGAAATCCTGCATGCAATGAATGCCCTCTTGCTTCTTTATGCCCGTCGATTAAAAAGTAAATATCTTTACCAGGTAAGGCCACATCCGACAGAAACTGAATTATACCTTTTGTTTTCCCTGTCCGAAGATTTTGTCTGATCAGAAGAAAAAGCATTGTTCCAGACGTAATTGTAACTGCCCGTAATAAGCATGTGACCGATCATTATATCTAAGCCTGCACCTGCCTTTAGCACAAACCTGTCGTCTGTGCGCACGCCTGCTCCTGTCTGAATATAAGGCCGGAAGAAATTTAACACTTCAATATTTGCTCCAAAAAGGCAGCCGAAAGAATAAACTGTTTTCTGGTTCTGCTCGTTTAAATCAAAACATAAATCAAGGCCTGCAAAAGCATAGCTGCCTAAGCCAAATGTAAGGACAGCATCAAAACTGCTGAGGTCTGTTTCTGAATTTTCAGAAGAATGCAAATCGTCTTCATCATCATAGTTTCGGAAAGTATCAAGGGTAAAATAAATGGCACGCCTGCCTTTGTATTCTTCTTTTTCACTATAAGGTTCCTGTTCTTCTTCCTGCGGGCCTTTAGATTCTGCATAAAGTATTTGCTTTATTTTCTGAACATCCTGGTCAATTTCTCTTTTTGTCCTGTATTCAATTTCAGGCTTATAGAACCAGACAACAGGCGGCAGATCCCTTATGGTATCTATTTTTCTGTCCTGTTTTGCAATCTTGTAAAATACAAGCTCTTCCGGCACAAACCTGTATTGAGATGCCTTAAGCCACCGCTGTATCTTAAAATGAATTTCTGCATAGAAAATTGTTTCTCCGCTGCGGATTTTTGACTCATAGTCCATAACGTAATATTCATAGTCCCTTCTCTGATAGTCTGCCATATCCTTTTCCGGAACATAGCGGCGTTCCATTAAGGTTGAATAAAGAAGTTCAACGTCTTTGTTTATCTTTACGTGGTCATCAAAAAAAACACCGGAAATGGTTACAGGCCAGAAAGTGTCTTCAACATTATATTCGTCAATCAGCATTTTTAAGGAGCCGTCTCTTGTAGAAACAGTATAGGAGTCGTTTTCAAGTTCTGCATACATGGACTTTATTGCCGAACTTTCTGCCTGCGTAAAAACATAATCCTTATTGCCGGAAGCAAGGATAAGCTTGTAGGTTTCTATAGTCTGGATTCTGGACCGGGCATCTTCAATTGTAGCGGCGTGCAGTAAATTTACACTCAGGCAAAATGCAAGGCAGGAGAAAGCAAAAATCATTGCACGGAACTTTTTCTTCATTTCCATAATATTATCATAATAAGAGAAAATAAACACGTCAGGGTTGCCAAAAAATGTCATCCTGACGCAGGTCAGGATCTGCTGTAATTGCATAAGGGAATGCAGATTCTGAACAAATGCTGTGCATTTTCAGAATGCCAAGCCTTACTTTTATTTATTTTGCATTTACTGTAAACTTTATGACATGTGTGGAATCGTAGGATATATCGGAAATAAGGACGCAACTCCTGTAATCGTAAACGCTCTTAAAAAACTTGAATACCGCGGATACGATAGTGCCGGTCTTGCCGTGTTTGACGGACAGAATATAATCGTGCGCAAAGTAAAGGGTGCACTTAAAGTTCTTGAAGAAAAAGTTGCTAAAGAAATTGTAAAGGGTTCTATGGGAATAGGACATACAAGATGGGCAACTCACGGCGAACCAAGCGACATAAATGCTCACCCTCATTTAAATGCAGACGGAACCATAGCCGTAGTTCATAATGGAATAATAGAAAACTATGTTAAGCTTAAGGCATGGCTTCAGGCACAGGGCATTGTCTTTAAAAGCGAAACAGACAGTGAAGTTGTAGCACACCTGGTTGACCATTACTATGCAGAAACAAAAGACATTGCAAAGGCAGTATATCTGACTTCCAGAAAGATAGAAGGCAGCTATGCACTGGGCGTTGTCTGCAAGGATTTTCCTGACAGAATTGTTGCCGTACGCAAGGAAAGCCCTTTAATTGTAGGACTTGGCAAAGACGAAAACTTTATTGCCAGTGATGTTCCTGCAGTTCTGGAACATACACGTGAAGTTATCTTCCTTGAACAGAATGAAATGGCAGTCCTTTACAAAGACCATGTAGATCTCTTTGACGAAAACATGAACCGTGTTGTACGCCAGCCTTTCCATGTGGACTGGGATGTTTCGGCAGCAGAAAAGAACGGCTACGAACACTTCATGCTTAAGGAAATCTTTGAACAGCCAAAGGCATTAAACGATACATTAAGGCCACGCCTTGTTATGGAAGGCAATGTTCCTGTAGACATTAACTTTGAAGAAATAGACTTTAACGATGAATGGAAAAACGCAAAGCGCGTAGTAATTACGGCATGCGGAACAGCATACCATGCAGGCGTTGTAGGCAAATATGTTTTTGAACAGCTTGCACGCATACCTGTAGCCGTTGACGTTGCATCAGAGTTCCGCTACAGAAACCCAATCCTTAAAAAGGACGACATCTTCATTGTAATTTCACAGTCAGGCGAAACTGCAGATACCCTTGCCGCCATGCGCCTTGCCAAAAAGAACGGTGCCCACGTAATTGCCATTACAAACTGCGTAGGTTCAACAGTAAGCCGCGAAGCAGATGATGTTGTCTATACCTGGGCAGGACCGGAAATCGCCGTAGCTTCTACAAAGGCCTATTCAACACAGCTTATGTGCCTTTACCTGCTTGCACTTAAGATGGCCAAAATCCACAATATAATGGAAGAAACTGAATACCGCCGCCTGCTTGCAGAACTTACAACCATCCCTGCAAAGGTTCAGACAATATTGGACAATAAGGCAGTTGTGCAGAAGTTTGTTGCACAAAACTACAACAAGGACAAGGTATTCTTTATTGGCCGCCTTTTTGACAGTGCATCTTCCCTTGAATGCGCACTTAAATTAAAGGAAGTAAGCTACATGCATTCAGAAGCATTTGCCGCAGGCGAACTTAAGCACGGACCAATTGCCCTTATAGACAAGTCTACCTTAGTAATTGCCCTTGCAACAGTGCCGGAACTTTACGAAAAGCTTTCAAGCAACATAAAGGAAGTAAAGACACGCGGTGCAACATCCCTTTTGATTACACAGGATACAAGAAATTCATTCTCTGATTCTGCCGACAACATTGTAACGGTTCCTGAAACAGACACCCTGTTTGAATCCATGCTTGCAATTATTCCGGGACAGCTCATTGCCTATTACTGTGCAGTCCTGCGCGGAATTGACCCTGACAAGCCAAGAAACCTTGCAAAGTCAGTTACAGTTGAATAAAAGACAATAAAAGAAGCTGCCATGAAAACAGATGAAGAATTAATGTGGACGTGTGTTTCAAAGACCGAACTGTTAAAGACTCCTGTCTTTACAGTAACTTCCAGGCATAACAGAAGTGCAGCGGGCATAGAAGGAGACTACATCGTAAACCAGTGCAACGACTGGGTAATCGTCATTGCAGAAAAGGACGATGCCTTTCTTATGGTAAGGCAGTTCCGCCATGGTGAAGAAAAGCTGAGCATAGAATTCCCAGGCGGTGTAATAGACCAGGGGGAACAGCCGGAGCAGGCAGCTGCAAGAGAGCTTTTGGAAGAAACAGGCGCAACTGCAAAAGAACTGGTGTGCCTTGGTTCCATGAATCCAAACCCTGCCTTGTTTGCCAACCATTGCCATGTATACCTTGCAGATAAGCTAAACTTTACGGGCAGGCAGAACCTTGACCACGATGAAGTCCTTGATTACATGGAGATTCCTAAAAAGGAAGTAATAAAGAAGATGGGTACAGGGGAATATTTCCACGGCCTTATGTGTGCCGCCTTAGGCCTTTACCTTGCAAAGCAAATGTCATGCTGACGTAATCATAAGCAAACAAAAAACGCCTTCAGTCAAGCAACTGAAGGCGTTTCTTTTTATACGCTGATGATTACATGGAGCCATGGATGGCGCATGTAAAGTTAAGCAAAATTGCCCTGAGAGAATTAAGACGAAGGCTTAATTCTCGTAGCAAATAAATCAACATGGATGTTGATTTATTTGCCCTCATACGAAGGGTATTCTGTCTTTGGGTTGTATGTTCCTTCGCGGTATTCGCCTGACAAAGAAGGGATTTCCATCTTCATGCCTGGAAGAATAAGGTTAGGGTCATTCTTCTTAGGAAGTGCATCCTTGTTTGCTTCGTAAAGGTTTTCCCAAAGGTACGGGTTGTTGTAAACATAAGGGCGGCCTGAAATGTTCCAGAAACAGTCCTTGTCTGTAGCCCACGGGCGCACAACATAATACTTAGGAAGCGGTGTAATTTCCTTTACTTCTGCAAGAATATCAATAACCTGCAGTGCACTTGCATTGGCATTGTCCCAGTCTTCTTTTGCAAAAGCATCTTCTGCCTGTGTCATGGCTTTGGAAGCTGCATCGTAGGCAACAGGATAGTTTTCCTTGCCGTGAATGCCTTCTACGTAAGCAAGCCTGTTCTTTGCAAGGTTAAGGTTCTTTTCTGCATTTTCCCTGGCAAGCATGTGGCTTATATACTGGTCAGAAAGATCTGCATTTTCCTTTGCCTTTGCAGCATATTCTTCTGCAAGGACGTATTCGCCTGCATCAAGGGCCTTGTCTGCCTTGATTGTATATTCACGTGCAAGTTTCTGGTAAGTATTGTTTGTGTAGCTGGCGGCAAAAACTGCAGCAGTAGTAACGGCTGCAAAAATACAAGCAATAAGTTTTTTCATTATTCTGCCTCCTGTGCATCAATTACGGATTTAACGCCGTCTTCAACTTTTTCTACTAAATCTTCTGCAGGAGCTTCTTCTGCCGTAAGGTCAACTTCTGCACTGGCAGATTCTGAATAGTCGTCTTCTTCAAGAAGTGTTGTGTCTTCTGCTTCAATGCCTTCTACAGGTTCGTCTCCGAGAGGCTTGTCTATGTCTGCCTGTTCTGCTGTCTTTTCTGAAGCTGCAACACGCTGCTTTGCTTCGTCAATTACCTGCTGTGCCTTTGAACGTGCCTCTGAAACTTCTGTATAAAGGCCTTCAAAACCTTCTTTTGCCTTTGTGTAATTTTCAAGGGCTGCTTCAGGATTCTTTGTTACAAAGCTCTTGTCTCCTGATTTGAATGCGTTTACAAATGTGGCATATTCGTCTTTGCGGGAAACAAAGCACTTTACGCTGTTTGCCTTTTTCTGTGCGGCAACGGCTGCATCGCGTTCTTCCCTTGCCTTTGCACGGAGTCCTGTTTCAAGAACGGCGGTCATGGAAGCATCTGCGGCTACTGCCTTTGTGTTCCAGTCTGCTGCGGAAAGGCCCTGGTTTTGGTCAAGTTCTTCTATCAGGGCGCAGCCTTCGTCGTAAACTTTCTGGTTGTAGGAAGCAAGTCCAAGCTGGTCTATCTTTTCTTTTTTTGCCTTGGCGTCTGCAAATGCTTCAAGGGCAGCATAGCGTGCCTTAAGTGCAAGAAGTTCTTCGTCTGTTGCCTGGCCGTTTTTTAGCTTGTTGTATTCTTCTTCTGCTGCGGCAAAGAGGTCTGCTGATGCATTTTCTGCACCGGCGTCTATGGCCTTTTGTCTTGATGAATCAACGGAAGCCCAGATGCTGTCTATGGCATCTGTGTTTTCTTCTGCCGGAGTTTCTTCTTCTGCCTGTTCTTCTGCTGTGTCTTCTACGGGTGCCGGTTCCGGTTCTTTTGTTGAACCGCAGGAAACCATAAAAAGCGATGCTGCGGCAAAACAAGCCGAAAGCACTACAATTTTACTTTTAATCATTGTATCCTCCTGAGATTAACCTATAAACAAAGTCTACTATACAATGATATTTTCGGCA
The DNA here is from genome assembly GCA_022768865.1 of Spirochaetia bacterium. Classification (GTDB taxonomy): domain Bacteria; phylum Spirochaetota; class Spirochaetia; order Treponematales; family Treponemataceae; genus Treponema_D. The sequence continues at coordinate 5,378 of JALELH010000066.1, read as the reverse complement.
ACAAAGGAAGGCGGCATAAGGGGAAAAGCCTGCAAAAGGTTTAACGGCTGCCGTTCCAAAGACAGTTCAGCGTCTGTTTACCTGTGCAGCCCTTATGCATTGCATAAAATGGCTTAAGTTATGCAATAGGGCAAGCAATTGTGAATATACCGGTATATTACAGTATTCCACAACGGTATATTGTAATATACCGTTGTGATGTAGCCGTTGTTTAGCATTATAGCAAGCTGTTATTCCATGGCAAGTGAATATGGCAGGAAGTATGGCAGTTATTCAGCGGTTTGAGTGCGTAGCAATTCTTGCGCAAAAAGTTATTGCCGGTGCGGGCTTCTATTGTGTCAATTGCTTTTTGCGCGCAACTCCGGGTGATATTCAAAATGCATGTTGTCCCAGATGGCCCAGTAGCCGCCCCAGATAAAGCCTTCGCTTTCAAAGGCACGGATAACTTCTTCCGGCGGCATCCATCTTCTTTTAAGTGGTGTCTTCATCCAGCCGCTGGGGTTTTTATCCCTTGCCCAGCTCCAGTAAACTTCTCCGCCGTGGTAAGCAACGGGCAGCACGTCAATTGCAATGCCAAGGCTGTGGAATGATTTTCTTGATGTTCCGTCAATTTCGCGCCAGTGGTAGGCCGCTGCACTTTTTAATTCCCTTACAAAGGTCTTTACCTTTGGCGATGTTTTTTCTGCTTCAAGAATTTTCTTTTCTACATTCTTAAGCTTTGGAAAAATCTTTTCGTGAACCCTTGTGGGCTTTCCTAAAAATGTCGTGGTTACAATGTGGCGTTCAATTGTGCTTCTGCTCTGGGACGAATAAATTGCATCAAAGAAAAACATGGGCGTGCCCGGTGCGTTCTTTCTGCTGCTGACTTTGCCATATTCCTTTAAGTGTGCTATTTCTTCTTCTGTAAAAGTTGAAGGGTCCCGCAGAACGTTATTATATAGATAGATTATTGGGTGAAAGTTCTGCCTGTTTTTTAATTCTTCCGGCGGCAAAACACGGCCGTCTGCCCAGTAAAACATAAAGTCTTTTCCGTAGCTATTAAAGGTGATTTTATATTCATTTTGTGCCTGATCAAACTGGGCATGGATTTTAAGTTCCGGGTATGCGCCAATCAAGACCTGCAAGTCTGAAGGCAGTGGTTTTGCTTTGTCTTCTGCCTGAACCTTAACTGTCTTTGGTTCTGCGGCGTTAGTTTTTTTGTTTTTAATTCCCCATGCAAAAGCCGGAGCAAGCAGGGAAACCTGAAGCAAGATAAAAAGCAGAAACTTAAGCATAGTAAGATTATAATTCCTTTTTCTAAAAACAAAACAACTTATGCAATATAATATTTTGTATTTAAAATAAACGCCTCTCGGCAGAACCAGGCCTGAAAAAAAGGCTTCGTCGCTTCGCTCCTGCAGATTTTTTTTCATTCCTGAACCTGCCTACAGCGTTTATTTTCAATGAAAACAGTAGTTGTTCAGTTATTTTCAATTATTGAAATGATTAATAATCTCTTCTATAATAATTGTAAAATTTTCTAGGAATTATTATGGCAATTGAAAAATATGAAGTTGTAATCGGATGCGAAATCCATACTCAGTTACTTACAAAAACAAAGGCTTTCTGTGCCTGTGAAAACCGTTATGGCGGAATGCCTAACACACGTGTTTGTCCTGTATGCCTTGGACTGCCTGGTGCCATGCCGCGCATTTCCAAAGGCTATGTTGAACTTGGTGCAGTTGCAGGCCATGCCCTTAACTGCAAGATTGCACGCTTTACAAAATTTGACCGCAAGCATTATTTTTATCCGGACCTTGCAAAAGGCTATCAGATTACTCAGTATGATATTCCCCTTTGCACAGACGGTTATGTTGATCTGCCCATGATTCATTATCCGGAAGAAGAAAGGGCAGGTGGTGCAAAATGCCGTTCCGTAAATTTTAAGGGTGAACCTTGCATCGTGGATAACGGAAAATACCGCCGTGTCCGTGTTGAACGCATTCACCTTGAAGAAGACGTAGGCAAGTCCTTGCACTTGCAGGGAGCCCACTCTTATATTGACTACAACCGCTGCGGAACTCCACTTATAGAAATTGTTACAAAGCCTGATATGACTTCCGGTGAAGAAGCAGCCCTTTTCTTCCAGACAATTCAGGAAATCCTGCGCTATGTTAAAGTTACAAACGGTAACCTTGAAGAAGGCAATATGCGCTGTGACGCCAACATCAACCTTAATGTATGGGAAGACGGCAAGGAATATCACACTCCTATTTCTGAAATCAAGAACCTTAACTCTTTCCGCACAATTAAGGATGCCTGTGCATACGAAACAAAGCGCCAGCTTGAAGAATTCATCAACGACCGTCAGGAATTCAATGCAGGCTTTAAGGTTACAATGGGCTGGGACGACGATAAAAAGCAGACCGTCGTTCAGCGTACAAAGAATTCTTTTGTTGACTACCGCTTTGTTGTTGAACCGGACATTAAGCCTTTTACAGTAGAAGAAGAACTTATTAAGCGTGCCTTTGACCGTGTAGGCGAACTTCCTGAAGCAAAGAGGACACGCCTTAAGAAAGAATATGGTCTTTCTGACTTTGACGTTGAAACTTTGACTTCCAGCCGCGACCTTGCCATGTGGTTTGAAGAAGCTGCAAAAAATGCAAAGGATGTTAAGAAGGTTGCCAACTGGATTCTTGCAGAACTTCTTGCAGTCCTTAACGAGCAGAAAAAGACTATTGCCGATGTAACCATTACACCTGCACACATTACGGAACTTGTTAATCTTATTGCAGATAAAAAAATTAACGGCGCCCAGGGAAAGACTGTGTTTGCCAAAATGCTTGAAACAAACAAGATGCCGTCTGTAATCGTAAAGGAAGAAGGCATGGAAGTTGTTGCAGATGAAGGTGCCATTGAAGCCATTGTTGATGCAGTAATTGAAAAGAATCCTAAGGCTGTTGCAGACTTTAAGGGCGGCAAAACTAATGTTGTGGGCTGGCTATGCGGTCAGGTCATGAAGGAATCCAAGGGCAAGGCAAACCCTGCCATTGCAAGCAAGCTTGTAGCCGCAAAACTTGCTGCACTTTAGTTTTTTCGTTTAATCATAAAATATGCTAGAATAAAAAAAGCCAGGCGCAGAAGCGGCTGGCTTTTTCTTTAACTTTCTGAATATTTACTTATCAGTATTTTTTTATATTCAGACGGAGTAGAGCCTGTTTTGCGCTTAAAGTTCTTTGTAAAGTATTCCTGATTGGCAAATCCCAGAATAGAAGAAACCTTGTTTATGCGGATTTCAGGATCCCTTAGCAGGACTTTTGCACGGTCTTTTTTTACGCTGGTCATAAAGTCAATGAAATTGACTCCGGTGGTCTTTTTGAAAATATGGCTTACGTAACTTGAATTCAGGAACACGCCTTTTGAAACATCATCAAGGGAAAGACGTTCGTCAATATGCACAACAGCATACCTGCCGATTTTATAAACCATTTTGTCGTCAATCATCTGATATTTTTTTACCATGGCACTTGCTTCCGTAAAGTTCATGGTCCAGTTTTTTATAAGTTCTTCCCTGCTTTTTAATGTAAATCCAAAGTGGCATGTAAAGTCATTCTTGAAAAGGAATTTTTCAAGCCATGGCTTCTGTTCAATAAGTATTTCGTAAATATATGATTTTGCCCTGTTTGCAATTTTCTGGCAGCTTACGGAATCGTTTTTCCAGTCCCTGTAAATCTTATTGAAGATTCCCGTAATGATAGGTTCTTCACGGCCGCCGCCAAGAAGAATGTTGTCTATAAGTGCATCGGCCTTAACCTTTAGATTGTTCATTACGTATTCTATGCTGTTGTCTTCATTCATCCTTAAGACTGTTTCTTCCAGTGTTTTTTCGGCAACAGGCTCCAAAAGATAGTCAAAGATATCACTTGTAAAATACTGGCGCACAATTTCATAGGCTGAATTCCTGCCGATTACGATTATTTTCATTCTGGAAGTAGTTTTTTTAATTTCGCGTATTCGTTCCGGAGAAAAGACATCTGCACCGTCAGTAACTGCTATAAGGATGTCAGTTTTGCTTTCCTGAATTTTTTCATGTATTTTTGCAGTGGTGCAGGCAATGTCTTTATCCAGAATGTAATCCGGATTATTGTCCCAGAATGAAAAGCCAATGATTCTGCCGGCGGTAATTTTCTTGCGGTCAAAGAAAGAAACTGTTTGCATGGTGTTGTTCCTTAAAAAATCAGAAAAAAAAAGAGGCACGGATTTGTTCCATGCCTCTTTGCCACTGTGCTTATTAAAGCATTTTTTTAATTCTTTGGGAATACTTTTAAAATTGCTTTTTCAAATTTCCACATTTATAATTAAGTGGGTCAAATGTCAGTTTATGATAGAATTTTTTTAACTGATATTTGACCCAGTTGAATATTCTTACAGGAGGACACTATGTCACGCGACATTAAACAATTAATTTCTCAAATGACACTTGAAGAAAAGGCATCCCTTTGTTCCGGATCAAGTTTCTGGGATACTAAGGCAGTTGACCGTCTTGGAATTCCATCCGTTATGGTTTCTGACGGGCCACATGGTTTAAGAAAAATGAACAAGGATGGAACTACAATTACAACTGTATGTTTCCCTGCTGCATGTGCCACTGCTTCAAGTTTTGATACGGAACTTCTAGAAGAAGTTGGCGATACCCTTGGCCAGCAGTGCCGTGCCCAGAATGTTTCTGTCCTTCTTGGTCCTGCCATGAACATTAAGCGCAGTCCCCTTTGCGGCCGCAACTTTGAATACATTTCAGAAGACCCTTATCTTTCTGGAAAAATTGCTGCAGCACATATACGCGGCGTGCAGAAGTGGAATGTTGGAACTTCCGTAAAGCATTTTGCCTGCAATAATCAGGAATATTTCCGCATGAGCGTAAGTTCAGAAATTGATGAAAGGACTTTCCGCGAAATCTATTTAACCGGTTTTGAAATTGCAGTTAAGGAAAGCAAACCTAAGACAATTATGGCAAGCTACAATCAGATTAACGGTGTCTATTCAACGGAAAACAAAAGGCTTTTGACTGACATTTTGCGCAAGGAATGGGGTTTTGACGGTTATGTAATGACTGACTGGGGTGCCGTTGCAGACCGTGCAAAAGGAATTGCAGCGGGCCTTGATTTGGAAATGCCTGCAAGCGGCGGCGTTAATGATGCAAAAATTGTTGAAGCAGTAAAAGCCGGCACTTTAGATGAAAAGCTTCTGGACAAGGCTGTGGAAAACATGCTGAATGTTCTTTTTGATTATGTGGACAATCCTCATGATAACGCAGTTTTTGATAATGAACGGGATCATAAAAAAGCAGTTCAGGTAGAAAGTGAATGTGCAGTCCTGCTTGAAAACAACGGAATCCTTCC
>JALELH010000034.1 GCA_022768865.1 Spirochaetia bacterium | reverse complement strand
GCCTTTGCTGCACGCACTGCATTTTTTTTCTCGCACACAAGATAGGCTGCCCACAGGCCGGCATTTTCGTAAGTGGTAAAAAAACTTCCTATGCTGTAACACAAGCCAAGGCGTTCCCTTAATTCAAGAAAAAGACGGCTGCTCATGCTGTCTCCGGTAATGGTATCAAAAATCATTAAAGAAAGATAATCTTCATAACCAAGCTGCCAGTCTAAAGGAAAAAGTGCAAAAATCTGTTCCTGATTAAACTTTGCTTTGGAAATAAAGGTTCCGTTCTGCCAGCTAACTTTTTCAGGAAAGTGCATGTTTTTATAGAATTCAACAGAAGTCTTTTTCTGCGGAAGTTTAGAAAGGGTTTCTGTAAGGATTTCTTCATTGATTTTGCCTGCAGCAATTACTACAAGTTCGCCATGGACAAAATACTTTTCATACCAGGCTATCATCTGCTGCCGTGTAATGGATTCAACATCTTCTGCAGAACCTGTAATTGTCCTTGAAATATTCTGATCAGGCCAGATAAGGCGGGCAATTTCATCCATGGAAGAATCGTCAGGATCGTCTTCTACAGAAATAATTTCGTTTTCTACAACACCCTTTTCCTTTATGAATTCTTCTTCCGGAAAAGTGCAGTTTTCCGATAAGTCGCATATTGTTTCAAGGGCAATCTTAAAATTGTTTTCTTCAACAACAGGTACAGAACAATAGACGCTTACATTTTCACGTTCCGTAAAAGCATTGGTAACGCCGCCCATTCTGTCAAAAATGCGGGAAAGTTCTTTATTTGATTTTGTTTTAGTTCCCTTAAAAAGCATGTGTTCCGTAAAATGACTTATGCCGTATTGTCCAGGATTTTCATAACGGCTGCCTGCGGAAAAATAAAAGCCAATGGCGGCAACTTTAGAAGATTCTTCATGCTGGGTTATAAGAACCACATTGTTCTGCAAAATCTGTTTTTTAATCATGGTCTGCAGATTGTAACACAAAAGCAGGTGGCCGTAAATTATAATGGGTGGGTAGGAAAAAAGAAGAAACGGAATAATTAAAGACAAATTAAATAAGAAACCTATATACAAAAATCATGTTTCTTTATACAATAACGATTGTCTTGGTAATTAATCAGGCGGGTTAAATTTTATTACAGGAGGTAGCCGTCGGCTTTGAAAAGCAAAAGGTTCTAAAATAACCTTACCTTAATTACAATAGACACCATCTTCGGGCCTAAGGCCCGAAGATTTTTTATTTACACACAAAAGTATGCCCTACCCTTCCATTGGGAACTTGCCGCTTGCAATCTAACTCACCAGGTTGTAGACGTTATCGTGGTTCTGTACTCCAAAGATTAAGCGGAAGAGTCAAAGAGATAAAATTTACTTAATGCAAAACGTTCCATCGCAGGACTTCCTTAATGAATTACATTTTTTCACGCCTTATTCTAAGCATTTTATACATTTATTAACATCACTATATAGTATAAATTTACAATTATTAACACGTCATGGCAAAGATTTAAACATCTTTAAGTGGAAAAAAGTGTTATATATTGCATTTTTAAGTGGAAAAAAGTGTTGAAACAGAAAACATTCTTTTGTATATTAAAATCAGGTATTATAGAATGAAAAGAGTGTTGATGGATTCACTTATTGAATGGAAAAACAAGTCAAAAAGGAAGCCCTTGATTATTCATGGAGCCCGTCAGGTCGGAAAAACCTGGCTTATGAAAGAATTTGGTTCACTGTATTTTAAGGATTCTGTTTATATAAATTTTGACAATAATGAAAAACTGAAAAATGTTTTTGATTTAGACTACAATATAGAAAGAATTATTTCAGCATTAAAGATTGAATCTGAAAGGAATTTTAATCCGGAAAATACGCTGATTATTTTTGATGAAATTCAGGAATGCCCAAAGGCACTTACAGCACTAAAATATTTTTGTGAAAGCGAAAGGAATTTCTATGTTATTGCCGCAGGTTCTCTTTTAGGAATGGCCCTTCATGAAGGTACAAATTTCCCTGTCGGCAAAGTTGACTTAAAATATCTTTATCCATTGAGTTTTTATGAATTTTTACTGGCAACAAAAAATGAATCTTTAGCCGAACTTTTAAAGGGTAAGGATTATGATTTAATCAATGCATATCATGAAAAATATTGTGAATTATTAAAGCTGTACTATTTTATTGGTGGAATGCCGGAAGCCGTTGCAAATTATATTGAATATGATGATTTAAAACAGGTGCGTGAAATTCAGGAAAACTTGATTTCATATTATGAAAGTGATTTTTCAAAGCATGCGCCGAAAGAATCGCTTATGAGAATCCAGCTGGTCTGGAATTCTGTTCCAAGCCAGCTTGCAAAAGAAAACAGGAAATTTATCTATAGGCTTATCAGGGAAGGAGCCAGGGCAAAAGATTTTGAGCTTGCAATTCAGTGGCTGAGCGATTATGGTTTGATTTATAAAAGCTACAGGGTAAAAAAACCCGGTTTTCCACTAAACTTTTATGAAGAATTATTCTGTTTTAAGATTTTTATGCTGGATGTAGGTTTGCTTGCCGCAAAATCAAAATTGAGTGCAAAAGTTCTGCTTGAAAAGAATGAAATTTTTACAGAGTTTAAAGGGTCTCTTACAGAACAATTTATAGCTCAGGAATTAGCATGCAGCAGGAATAATCTTTATTATTATTCAAATGAAAAATCCACTGCCGAAATTGATTTTGTAATTCAGAAAGAGGATATCATTATTCCCATTGAAGTAAAGGCTCAGGAAAACTTGAAATCCAGAAGCTTAAAAATGTATTGTCAGAAATATTCGCCAAAAGCTGCATTACGCAGTTCAATGTCAAAATACAGAAAGGAAGAATGGATGACTAATGTTCCACTGTTCCTTTTAAGTGAATATCTGAAGCAATTTGATTTTTAGGCCCTAACCTGCATGCTTGAATCGGTGTTAAAAATATTTGTATCTATCATGCGCATCAATGTAAACGGATCTTTTTCTGAACGCACGTGCTTTAAAGCCGAAGTGTTAAAGACATAATCATAACCGCCAAGGCGTGCAACCTGTGCCTTAAATAAAGATATTACCAAGCATAATTGAAATCAATGAAAATTATTTATTCATCTATCTCATTCTTTAAACTTTTAATAGCTGGAATACTTAAAAATGCCTGATTAAATTTACTGCTTTTAAGTAAGTTATCTGTATCAGCTTTTAATGATTCTTTTAAACTATCGTATACAGTTTGCAGAATATCTACTGCTGTTTCAAACTTATCACTTACTGTATTCAAAATTTCTTTTTTCCAACCAATATTTTTTACTTTTATTATGTTATCTTCTTTTACAAATGCAATTAATTCTTCTTCCTTCTTCCTAAAATATTCAAAATTTTCAGCATATATAACAGCCGAAATGTAATACAAGCTCTTATTTATTATTTTTAGTGAATGAATATATTCCTGAGATTTCAAATTAATTAGCTCTCTTGTTTTAGTTAATATTAGAGAAGCAATAAGCAACCTAACAGAAAACCAAATTAATTTTCCTTCATCTTCAAGATACTCATTTTTATACAATTTTTTATATTCATCATTCCTGAATATTTTACCTTTTCCAGTTCCAGAGCGCAGTTGTTTTGCCTCAAACATATAAATCGCTTTATATGCAATAGCAGAATCCGCCATACTAATTACATTATCAGTTTTCTTTAATTCTTTAGCTTCCCCTTTTCTGTCGTAAATGTAATCCAATTTTTTCAGAATATCCTGTATCTTTATTTGTATAGGATCATTAGAAACAAGAGAATACAACTTTACTCCATTCTGATTATTTGTTGCTTTAATTATGCAATTTTTTATATTCTTTTGATTTTCGGTCAACTGAAAAACTTTTACTAAAACTTTTGAAGCCCTAAAATTATCTTTTGTTTCTTCACTATATTTTGCATTATAAAGGGCATTCACAGTTTGACAGCCATTGATTATCTGTAAATTTGAAAGTGTCAGTTCTATCCTATTTTCTTTTGGAGTTCCTAATTCAAGTTTATCGCAAATAATACTAATACCATTATTCATATAAGGAAACCACAAGCTTTCTTCAGAAGTAATGGTCTTGATAATATCTTTATTAACAGAACCTCGATTTCCCAAATACAAACGGATATTTTCAGAATACAGCTGATTTTGATGATATTTATTTTGCAACCTTAATAATTCATTTATATTCACCATTCCAATAAAAACTTTTCCCGGTAATCCAAAATCAACTTTTCCAGTATTATCTTCATAGCGATATGGTTCATTATAATCACGTTCTGCAACAATTATTTCTTTACCGACTTTTATTTTTCCATCAGTACATAAATCCCTGATATCTTCAATTCCATAGACCTGAACATCAAAACCATATGCCTGTTTATCATATGTAAACTGATTCAGAAATGAAAAACTTTCTTTATCTGATGAATTTATTCCCTTGGCATTTGTAATATAATGGCAATTGAAAGTTACACGATTTCCTTTTTTTTCACAAAAGGCAGAAACAAGCCCTTTCATTTCCTGAACAACAACATTTGAAGAAGCTGAAGGCAATACATCAGGATGCAAAAATTCTTTATTTATTAAATCTGCAAAGCTGTAAAGTTCTTTTGGAGAAGCTGATTTATTTGATTCTTTATGAAGTTTAAACTGAAAAACATGAAGAATTTTTTCTTTTGTATTCTCTGTCTCTGTAAATGCATACGCATCTATCAAGACTTCAGGTTGTTTAGTCAATGATTTATCTGTAATAACAAACGACTCGAAAAGCTCATCTTCGCTTATATCCATTACAACTGAAGCAGATAACAGCATGTACAAAACTTCATCAGTAGCTTCATGCAACGGAATAATTTTTTTACCCAACTTAACAGAAAAAGATTCATGAAGTTTTTTGAAATATTCAATTTCTTTTCTAATTTCATCTGTTAAAAAGATATCACTCATAGCAACTATTCTACATTATCTAAATATGACTTTCAAGGAATAATTATCATAAAAAAAGCCGCAGGGGAAAAGCATTTGTCCATTAGATGCCTATATCGGCCCTAAGTTTTCCCCCAGGAATTGCCGTTTGGCAATTCTTGTATAGGTCAGAATAAATCCCTGAAGCTTTTATATCACGCGTAACCCTGAACTTTCAATTGTCATCCTGACGAAGGACAGGATCTATGTTAATTAAACAAAACAGATGCTGAATCAAGTTCAACATAACGATACTAACTTGCTCCTACATCCTTCCGTCCATAAACTCGCCGGCTTCTTTTGGCGTTACAAAATAGCGGCGCACGTCGTTATGCTTTTAAATAAATATAACTCTGGGGAGCTGATGAAATATTATAATTTTCCAGTGACAAAGCATTTTCATATCTTACAGGCTTATCCAGAACATAAGCATAAGCTACTTTTCTATTTGAAAAATAATCCATATACCTTTTATATTCTATACCGGCATATTTTTTTGTTTGCTCCCAGATATTTTGTGGAGTATCACAAAGAATCGTTAAAACAGAAACCTCCCCGACTACCTTACAGACAGGAGAAGTTTCATAAATCATTATCTTATCAATCTTTTTTTTGCAGCACTTGGTTCTGAATTCAAACTTTTTTTTACCAGAAAATATCTTTTCAGCATATTCAGGCTTTATAGAAAAAAGAGCACTAAGCGACATATGTTTTACTTTCAGGTAAGTACAAATGTCCGTTAAAAGTATATTCTACCCTTCCATTGACATAGTAATCATCAAGTGCATCATTTTCTGTAAAATCATACTTATCTAATAAAGGTCTAAAACTATCAATGTGACTGTCGGCAACTGTAATCAATGGCTTTTCACCATTAAATTCATTCATAGCCAAATCCATCAGCTTTGTTCCAAAACCCAAAAGACGACTATCTTTATCTACATAAAGGGTACAAATCTTCTTTTCTTCAGTAGTATTTTTAAGAATCAATACCCCATTTACTTTTCCAAAACTTAACGGAGACCTGGCAAGGAAGATTTTTCTTGTACCATCAGAAAGACCTGAAAGAACTTTTTCATAATACCAGCTGTAAAATTTCGGATATTCTGCACGCAAAAAAGAGAGTTCTGAAAAAACTGAATCAAGTTTTACGCTATATTCTTTTATTTCTGATATATTACAAAACATGGCAACCTCCCTTTTTAACTAGTCTAATACATTTTTCTAGAATAGTCATCACTTTTTCTTTTTTCTTAAAAATATAAATATTAGCAATGGAATTATTAAAAATAAAACCGTTGTAATCCAAAAAACAGACCAGTTTATTTTTGTCAGTCCACTACGCAATGGAATAAATGAAAATACAAAATTTGCTAGCAAAGCCAAGTAAATAACAACACCTGCATAAAAAAACAAATGTGATACTGAAGTTTTTTCTTGTTGTGATTTAATTAAGAAAGAAGAATTAGATTTACTTTCATCCTTCATATGGTATACAAGAATATCTTGTTTTCTATTTTTACCCAAATAATCATTCCATATATTTAGTTCGAGGAATCTAACATTACAAATATCATTATTCATAGATATTGTCTCTAATGCATCTGTCATATAGAAAAAATGAATCTTTTTATAACTATAATCATCCAATTTATATTCTTGGATTTTATCTGAAGTTAATATACGGTAATCATTAACTCGAAAATCAATAATTTTACTTCTAATAAAACTACTTTCAAAAATTTTACTATCAGAATCCTGTGTAATTAAGAACTTACTTATATCAAACTTTTCAATCCTAAATCTTAAATATTTTCTTTTTACTTCGATACCATCGATGTCTTCTTTATTAACTTTTTTTACTTTAATTTCCACAGTAACTAGTTCACTATCATTAGTTGGTGAAAATTCCTGTTTAGGTTTAATTGGCGAAAGTAAAAATGACTCTTCATCATGATTTTCTTTTTTTAATATCTCATAAGAACCAATTGTTTGCATATTTACATAGCAATTAAAAATTGAATTACGAATATCACCTTTTATATTATCCGTTAAATCTTTAATTGTTAATTTTTTTGAAGATGGAATTACCAAAGAAAATACCTGATCTGCATTATCACACATGATTCCAATATCAAGAAATTTCAAATTATTTTTTTCTGAATTCCATAGATTAAAATCGCGGTCTGTTTTGTTTTTGCATATTGAATCACAGAGGCAAGACGATACCAATTTTATTCTCCGAACTCGAATAAGTCATCAACCGTTACAAGAGTAATGTTATTTGATGATGCATTTTCCTTTACATAATCTGAAAATCCGCTTTTACTGAAGGCATAGAAATATGTTTCCTTTGCATGTGCAAAAATTGACTTTCTTGAA
>JALELH010000006.1 GCA_022768865.1 Spirochaetia bacterium | reverse complement strand
GGCCGCAAAATAACATTAATCGGCGTAAACTTTTCCAAGGAAAAACGCACCATTGATGACTGGATTGTGGAAGAATTAAAAAATAGATAAATCAAAAGAAATAGTTCTGCTTTAAAAGCTGAACTATTTAAAAGAAACGGAGAATTAAATAATGTCGAATAAAGTAAAAATACCGTTAAAAATTTTTGCCTTTTTAGTTGTGTTCTATCTTGTTTGTTCCGTAGTGGCTTTTCTGCTCAGGGACGAATCAAGTGCATATACAAGAGTGTGGATGCATGAACTGTTTGAAGAAAAAGATGTAAAAATCCTTTATTGCGGTGCAAGCCATGTTAGCCACGGCATAACGCCAAAAGTTGCAGATAAAATATGGAATAAAAGCAATTTTTCTACAGGTTCTGCAGGGCAGACCATACAGGGAACTTATGCGGTTTTAAGGCAGGCTGCAAAAATTCATAAACTTGAAAAAGTATTTCTTGAACTGGATTTTGCAATTGCAACAAAAGAGCCTGTAAAGAAAAGGACAGGTTTTGCTGCAGATTACAGTCTTGCCCATTATATCAGGGATCCGAAAATCAAACTGGATTTTTATTTGTCCTTGTCTTCACCTGCGTATTATATAAATTCCCTCCTGCCTATTGGTAAAGACAAGCACATGGTATTAAATCCTGATGATTTGATTTTCAGATACAAAAGCTTTATTAACGGTGACTATTCCAACTATGTGTATATCGATAAAGATGCAGATTATGACACAAAGGGATGCTTACTAGACAGGCGGCCTGTAAAAAGTGGTACATTTTCCAACAATTTTGATGAAGGCCCGATTCCATTAAATAAAATCAGCGATGACTGGAAAGAAACTATAGATAAAATCATTGCTTTCTGTAAGGAAAATAACATTGAGCTTATAATGTATTCAATGCCGTGTTCTGATTTTTATCTGGCAGAAAAAGGCAACTATGAAGAATATTATAATTATGTAAAGTCTTTCTGCGCAGAACGCGGTTTTAAATACTATGATTTTAACCTTGCAAAAGAAAAATATTTAAGGCTCTATGACGAAGACTTTCATGACGACAACCATTTAAGCGGACTTGGCGTTTATAAATATACAAAGGCAATGTGCGACTATTTTGTTGGAAATATTCCTGCTGATGACATGTTCTATGATTCCTATGCAGAAAAACTTGCTGAACAGGAAGACCGCATTTACGGACTTGTTGTAAAACCAACAGACGATAGAAAGGCAGTTTCCATAACACCTATGGTAAACCACGTAAATGCGGAAGCCATTACTTATGATGTTTATGCAGAATATGACGGGCAGAGGGTTCAGCTTGAAAATCAAAGCCATAATAATTTAATTGCATTGCCATCGGGTAAAAGCGGAGAACTTAAGATTTTTGCATATCTTAACGGTACTAAAACAAACGAAGTTTCTGAACATTTTGCTTCATTCTAATAAGGCGGGATTATATGACAATACTTTCTAATACATTTGCTATTTTTTTACTTGTTACGCTTTTTGTTTATTATCTTTGCCCTAAAAAGATACAGTGGATTTGCCTGCTTGCAGCAAATATTGTTTTCTATGCCTTTAGCGGAATAGGCAACTTCTTTTTTATTATCGGTACTTCTCTTGTTACTTTCTTAGCAGCAAAGATTATTGCCGGTTTTAACGATTTTGTAAAATCGCAGAAAACAGTTCTTGAAAAAGAAGACTTTAAGCTGTTAAAGCATAAGGTTCTTATTAAAAAACGCCTTGTGCTTTGTGCAATGCTTTTAATTAACGTTGGCATTTTGTTTTATTTAAAATACTGGCGTGTACTTGTCGGTTCTAAAACGCTTATACTTCCACTTGGCATTTCCTATTATACACTGCAGGCTATCGGCTATTTTATGGATGTGTATAATTTAAAAATAGAAAAAGAAACAAATTATGCTAAGTTCCTTTTGTTTATTTCATTCTTTCCGCAGCTTATTCTTGGACCAATCAACAGGTATGGAATACAGGGAATTCAGCTTAAGAGCGAACATAACTTTGACTTTGAAAACATTAAGCATGGCGTAATGCTTATTCTTTATGGTGCCCTTAAAAAATATGTTGTAGCAAACCTTCTTGTTACAAGGGTTTCTGCCGTTCTTGACGGAAGTTTTGAAAGCCTTCCAGGCTGTGTAATTTTATTTGGCATTTTGATGTATGCCATCTATCAGTATGCAGACTTCTGCGGTGGAATTGATATGTTCCTTGGTGTTGCAGAACTTTTCGGAATTAAAATGCAGCCTAACTTTAAGCAGCCTTATTTTTCTACAAGCATTGCAAACTTCTGGCAGCGATGGCATATAAGTCTTGGCCAGTGGATGCGCGATTATGTTTTTTATCCCATTGCAATTACAGATACAATGGACAACTTTGGAAAGTGGTGTACAAATCATTTAGGCAAGCATTTTGGAAGAGTTCTTCCTGCATGTATTGCAAATATTGTTGTCTTTATGCTTGTGGGCGTATGGCATGGGCCGGAACTGCACTTTTTTGTATGGGGACTTTACAACGGTCTTTTAATTGCTTTTAGTTATTTATTGAAGCCTGTATTCAAGAAAGTTAATGAACTTCTTCATATTAATGAAAAAGCAAAGTGGTTCCACGTTTTCAGAATTGTCCGTACATTTATTCTTGTAAACATTGGCTGGTATTTTGACAGAATCGTAGACGTAAAGCAGAGTTTTGTTTATCTGAAAGATACATTTTGCAATTTTGGCAACCCGATGATTTTAACTTCCCAAAAGTATTTAAAAGACATTCTGGGTTCCATTAAGAATTTCCAGTCTCATATAATACTTATAGCGTTAGGTACTTTCATTATCTTTATTGTAAGCCTGCTTAAAGAAAACAAAGTGGATGTTTATGCTGCAATACAGAAAAAGAACATAGTTATACGCTGGGGTGTTTACTATGTTCTGATGATTTTGGTTATCCTGTCATTTACATTCAGTTCCGGCGATGCAGGCTTTATGTACGCACAGTATTAAAAGAAAAGAGGTAGTCTGATAAAATACAGGTTACCTCTTTCTGTTGAATTGGTTTAGTGATTTTTATTATTTATAAATTTTTTCTTCTGCTATTCTTACGTTGCAAGTCTTTTTCCAGAAAGAAATGCCGTATTTTATTACTTTCTTGTAGCCCATAAGTTTATATTCCCTGTCGTAGTTGTTTGCCACGGCCTGGGCTAATGCTTCGTCGGCTTTATCTGCCAAAGTATCTAAGGTCTTTGCAACTTTAAGTTCAATTACTATGGCAACATCACTTCTCGGATAAGATTCAACCGTAATGTCTGTACGGCCGTCTCCGTTTTCCCGGTTGCTTTTTGTAAGGTAGCCTTTATGCTGAGCAAGAAGAGCCGTCATAAATCCGTGATAAAAAAGTTCCTGGGCGTCAAAATAACTTATGGTCGACTTTAGCCAGAATGAGATTTCATCCTGCAATTCTTCAGCATTGCCGGCGACTAAGGCTTCAAAAACTTTATTGCTTTCGTTTGCAGGATTGCGGATTTCTTCTTTTATCCAGTCGGAAATTATTCCCCTGTAAATAAAATTGATTTCCTTGTTTGGAATCTTTAAAGTTGCCACACGCATAACATCGACCGATTCAATTTTAATGGGCTTTAAATATCCGGTAAGCATAAGCATGTTCCAGATGCCGTCAATTTTTGTCTGAACGTCTGCATAAACAATTTCTTCATGCAGTTCCGCCTTTACGGTTCCGCCGTTAATCAAAGTTTCTATTTTTTGCTTTGTTTCCAGGTCTGCATTCTGAACCAGGTCTTTGACTATTGCATTTGAACTTGTATTTGACCAGTAGGCACTGCATGAAACTTTCGGATTTGCATTTGCATCTTTTAAGAATTTAAGAACGCTCCATGGATTATAGATTTCTTTTTGTCCAAAAAGATAGCCGTCATACCATTCTTTTACTTCGTTCATTTTTGAATTTAAATTGTAATATTCAAGCATTTTCTTAACTTCAGCTTCTGTAAAACCAAAACAATCAGAAAACAAATCATTTGTAATTGAATGAACGTCAAAGTTGTTTAAGCCTGTAAAAATTGATTCTTTGGAAATGCGCAGGCATCCCGTAAGGCAGGCAAATTCAAGGGAATCGTTTGTTTTTAAGGCAGAACTTAAAGCGGTCCTTATAAAATCAATCATTTTGTCATAAAATCCATTCTGCCATGCGTAGTCTAATGGAACATCATATTCATCAATTAAAATGATGGCTTTTGTTCCAGTTGTCTTGTAAATGCAGTCGGATAAAAACTTAATTGCAGACCGGTAAGAAAGTTCATCTGCTTCTTCATTCAAAAAAAGTGTAAACAGTTCTTTTTCTTTTTCATTTAATTTTGGACTTTCAAGCACTTCCTGATGACGCGTATATTCATAGCGGATTATTTCCTTAAAACTTTTTAATGCTGATTCATAATCTGAAGCACCCAGTTCCTTTAGCGTCAGAAAAATTACAGGATATTTTCCCTGTTCCTTCATGTATTTTTCACCGGCTTTTGTAATGGCAAGTCCGTCAAAAAGATATGCATTGCTTTCCGGTGTCGTTTCAAAAAAACGCTGAATCATTTTCATGTTCAGTGTTTTTCCGAATCGGCGGGGGCGGGTAAAAAGCTGGACTTTTGCAAGGTTGTCTATAAGTTCCTTAATCAGCAGGGTTTTATCTACAAAATAATAGTCCTTGTCTATCATTTCTTTGAAATCTTCTATGCCGATTGGGACTCTCTTTAAGTCAGACATTTTGCACCTCCGGAATATTTATGCTTTAAATAAGTCTAGCATAGTTAGCTAAAAGTTGCATTAGGGGAGGAAATGTAATTCTTGGTTTTTATTTAAAAATAGGTTTTTCCCGCTTCCTTTACATTCAAAACAGTTATATCAAGTTTATGTTCCTTATCAGGTGCAAGGCTGAATTTATAATCTGCAGGTGTATTGCAGGCTATTGAATAAGAAACGGGCTGAAGTTCCGGCGGAATGTTTTTTGAATCAGACAGAATGTCAGACATTTTCTTTAAGTTTTTGGCATCATCGCTTTTTGTGTTTATGCCAAGTGCGTTTGCAATGCAGCTCATGTCCAGCTGCTGGGAATTTCTTACGGCAAGCAACCTTATGAACTGTTCAAAAGTCCTGAGGCTTGTAACATTTATTAGCTGACGGACGTCCCGTTCAAGATATGTTGCAAGATAGCTTGAAAAAAACATGTCTTCAGGAAAATCAAGTTGTCTTGTAAGTTCCGGAAATCCGCCTCTGAAAACAAAATCTCTGAATTGTGCCTTTTCTTCTATCTTAGTTTTGTTGCTGTCATTAAAGCATGGCGAATTACTGTATTCCTGCCAGCTTAAACCTTCAAGTTCTAGAACAGCCGTTCTTCCTGCAAGGCTTTCAGATAAATCCTTCATTAATTCAAACTTCTGGCTTCCGGTAAGGACAATCTGGCCCATGCTGTGGCGGTCCTGGTCAATTTTGTCTTTTAAGTAGCGGAACAATTTTGGGGAATACTGCACTTCATCAATAATAAGCGGCGTTTTGTATTTTTCAAAAAAAACTTCAGGTGTTTCTTCTGCCATTGCTGCAATGCTTGGCAAATCAAGGGAAATGTAGTTGTATTCAGGTAAAATATTGCGGAGTAAAGTTGTTTTGCCCGTCTGCCTTGCTCCTGTAAGCGTTACGCACGGAAAGAATTTTAATGCAGTTTTTATTTGATTTTCAACTGATCTTTCAATCATATTGTTTAAATTGTGGAATTGAATTCCCGATTTGTCAATATTTATGATTGTATGTGTTTGTTTTAAGCTAATATTTTATTGACGGTGTAAATAAATTGCCATAATATTAGTTTAAGAGGTATTTTATGGCCAGCATAAACGTAAATATAAGAATGGATTCTGACTTAAAAAAACAGTTTGAAAGTTTTTGCGAAGATATGGGAATGTCTATGACGACTGCCTTTAACATTTTTGCAAAAAAGGCCGTGCGCGAATACCGCATTCCATTTGAAGTAGGTGCAGAAGAACCGAACAGAAAAACAGCAAAGGTTTTGCGTGAAAGTGAAAAAGGCAAAAATTTAAGTCCTGCTTTTGATAATATCAGCGATTTAATGGATTCTTTACATGCTTAAAGTAAGATATACCAAATAATTCAAAAAAGAGTATAAACTTGCCATAAAACGCGGATGTGATGAAAAGCTTTTTCTTGAAGTTTTAACAATGCTTATAAACGGAAAAGAATTGCCTCCAAAGTATAATGATCATGCATTAAAGGGTAATTTTAGGAACTACAGAGACTGCCATATTCAAAATGACTGGGTTCTGATTTACCGAATTTATAAAGATGAACTTATACTGGAATTATCCCGTACCGGCACACATTCAGATTTATTCAAAAAGTAGGGATTTTTTTTCCTTTTTACTTTTTATTCAAATCTTCCTATTAATCAAATGCTCATAAAAAGTGCCTTTTGCTTTCCTTATGTTTTCCGGAACTTTATAAGTCAGTTTATGGCAAAAAGTGCGGCTTTTAATGTGATTAAATACATTCTGGTCAAATGGTTTTGCAAGCTGCCGCTGTAAATAGTGCGGTTCTGAATCGCAGAAGTAGGGAATGCTGTCCCAGCTTTTTGCAAAGGCTTTGTCATCTTCAATCAGTATTTTTATAATTACAAAATAATAAAAATAATCTTTAAGTTTGTTTGAAGTATGCCAGAATTTCAGCTGGCAATTAAGCATTTTATATATGAACGGATTTTTTGCTTCTTTTGCTGCAATAAACCAGCTTTGGCAGGGCAGGTAATATTTTATGACAACAGTCGTCTTGAACATAAAATAGTCTGCATTTTTTATTTCCTGTGGAATGTCTGACGTTAAAAATATTGTTGAATCCAGCCATAATCCGCCGTAAGCATAAAGCAGATAAGTGCGCAGAATGTCAGAAAACTGCGTAAGGGGAATGATTCCTTTTTCAAACTTTTGCATGATAAAATCAGGAAGTTCAATGTGGTCAAATAAATTTGATTTGTCTAAAAGAATGATTTTATAGCCTTTAAGATTTTTTTCTACGGAACGTCGGCATGCCTTTACGATTTCCGGTGCGTTTTCAAAACCCTGGTGCCAGTAAATCCAGCAGGTCTTTGAAGAAATATCCTTGCGTTTAATATTGATGGTAAAATCCGTCCTGCATTTTTTTATGTCGCAGCGGATATATTTTGAACTTTTATAGTGAAAGTAACTGTCGGTCAGGCTGTAGTCAGTCCATTTTACTAATTTGCCGTTAATCAAAAACCGTAAACCGTGGAACAAGCCCATGGTTTTAATTGTAGATTTTAAGTTGTTAAGTTTTGTCATGCTGCTCTCCTTAAAGAAGAAGGGCAGTTGATGACAAATTTTAAGGTTAGTTTATACCCCCCCCGATTTTTGGAATATCAAATATCTTCAAATATTTTTCTGCACAGTTTTTTGGCTGGTAATTGCTTTGCAATGTTTCTGCTATTTCTTCTAGTTTTTCTTTAGAATCTGGATTTTTAAGTTTTTCTAAAATGAGTTTTGAAAGTTCAACTTCATCTTTTGGATTTTCAACATAATTTACCAAACCCATGGTTGCTTCAAATAAAGAAGTTTCTTTTGTTGAAATTACAGGAATTTTACAGATTGCAGCTTCTACAGGTGTTCTTCCAAATCCTTCAAAAAGAGAAGTTGTAACAAAAAGGGAAGTGTGTGTTAAAAGCCAGTTCCTTTCTTCATCAGAAACCCTGAAAAGAAGAAAAACTTTATTCTGTAAGTTATTCTGTTGAATGTAGTTTTCCATTTCTGAATAACATTTTTCTTCCTTATATCCGCCGCAAAAAACAAGAGACAGGTCTGTTTTGTCTTTTATAAGATTAAATGCTTTTAAAAGTGTCATCGGATTTTTTTTGTAAATATAGGCATTTAAATCAAGAATGAAATTTTTATTTTCTAATTGCTTTACCGGACTTTTTTTTGAAACATCGAAGACAATTGAATTGGGAATAACATCAATTTCTTTTGTACAGTTCGTCGTTTTTATTATGTCGTTCTTTGTGTAGGAACTGACGCAAATCAATTTTATATCTGAATCAAGAATGAATTTTTCAAAAGCAGCTTTTTCTTTTTGTGTTCCATTGTGGATTCTGTAAATATCATGAATTGTTGCAAATGTTTTTAACTTTGTTTTTACGAAGGTTTGATTCATTGCGTAGGGAAACCAGACTGCACTAAATTTATTCTTTTTAAGAACTCTTTTGAAAATTCCAAATTTCTTGAATAATTTTGTAGCGGTTTTTTTACCGCTAGTAATCTTATATAGAAACGAAACAGGAAACCATTTTATTGAAATAATTTTATATTTTGGAAAGCGTTCCTTAAAAAAATCAGCATGATTAAAATTAGCTAGAAGGCAGAATTCATCAGAAACGCCAAGTTCCACAAAAGCGTCTAAAATATCTGCCGTAAAAATTGACGTAGAAAGACTGAGCTTTCTGTTTTTTATTTCATCATGTCCAAAAAAAGTTGTGTCTATTGCTATCATTTATTTTTTTTCCTGTTTGAATTCTTAATTTGATTATAGCATAATTGGGTTAATGTTTCATTAGGGTAGTAATGCAATTTTGTCTCTTTTATGCTATAGTTAACCGAGGAGTAAACTTATGAAATTTCCGGTAGGCGTTCAGGATTTTGAAAAATTATTGCGTGAAGGCTATTGCTATGTAGATAAAACAGCTCTCGTTTATCAGCTTGTAAACAGCGGCAACTGTTATTTTTTAAGCCGTCCGCGCCGTTTTGGCAAAAGCCTTCTGCTTACTACCATTAAAGCATATCTTGAAGGAAAAAAAGACTTATTCAAGGGTCTTGCCATTGAAAGCCTGGAAAAAGACTGGACAAGCTATCCTATTTTACATCTGGATTTGAACAATGAAGATTACACACAGGAAAACGGACTTGATTCAGTATTAAACCGCAACCTTGTAAACTGGGAAAAGGCATATGGTCATGAACCTTCAGAAGATACACCGGCAGCACGTTTTACGGGCGTCATTAAGCGTGCATACGAAAAGACAGGCCTGGGCGTTGTTGTTTTAGTTGATGAATACGATAAACCCCTGCTTCAGAATCTGAACAATGAAGCTTTGCAGGATAAAAACCGTAATATGCTTAAAGGCTTTTATTCTGTCCTTAAAACCATGGACGGATGCATTAAGTTTGCTTTTTTAACAGGCGTTACAAAGTTCAGCAAGGTAAGCATATTCAGCGACTTGAACAATTTAAAAGATATTTCCATTGATAAACGTTATGCTAAAATCTGTGGAATTACAAAGGAAGAAATTGTTGCAAACTTTGATGAAGAAGTTGGCAAAATGGCAGAAAGTTTTGGCATGACAAAGGCTCAATGTTATGACAAACTTAAAAAACAGTATGACGGCTATCATTTCTGTGCAAATTCAGAAGGAATGTATAATCCGTTCAGCCTTGTAAATGCTCTGGACGAACAGGAATTCAAGAACTACTGGTTTGAAACAGGTACGCCGACAATGCTCGTGCAGATTATGAAGGCATGCAAGTTCAACTTGAACGATTTAGAAAAAAGCCGTGTTACAGCCGATTTGCTTGGTGCCGTAGATGCAATGCATAAAACTCCGCTGCCATTGCTTTACCAGAGCGGTTATTTAACAATAGTTAATTATGATGAAAACTTTAAGAAATATACTCTGGACTTTCCTAATGAAGAGGTTGAAGATGGTTTTATAAACTTTCTTGTAAACTTTTATCAGAAACAGGATGAGTTTTCAGAGTTTTCAATAGAAAACTTTATAGAAGACATAAAATCCGGAAACGTTGATCAGTTCATGCAGAGAATGCAGGCTTTCTTTTCCGGCAATGATTACCGTGTGGCAGGCAATGTGGAACTTTACTTTCAGAACGCACTTTATATTTTAATAAAGCTTATGGGCTTTCATGTGCAGGTAGAAAGAGCCACAAGCAACGGCAGGACAGATTTAGTTATTTTAACAAAAGATAACATTTACATAATTGAAATAAAGCTTGACCAGGGCGCAAAGGCAGCAATGCAGCAGATAAAGGACAAGAAATATGCAGAACCTTATTTGCTGGATGGCCGCAAAATAACATTAATCGGCGTAAACTTTTCCAAGGAAAAACGCAC